>NZ_JAZGQA010000007.1:0-49228 GCF_048593855.1 Yersinia sp. 2542 StPb PI | reverse complement strand
CGCAATAACCACATTGATGAAAAATCAATTATTTTATTAGAAAACATTTTACCCCAAATACCTTATTTGCAATGCAAGAATGGCTGCGATTATATCTTATCTAACCATCGCGTCACCGTAGATAAGGTCAATAATGTAGTAACGATAACCAATAACAGCAACCGTTATTTAATGCCCGTCACTACTTGGGGATTGGTCCATAATCAATCCTTTGACCTGCGTATGACCGCAGAAAATTACCGCGCTATTTCAGGCCGTGGGCAAGGATATATTGGTCTACCCTTGCAATCTTTTGGCTTTGCCAATTGGTTTTATAACACCACCCGTTCAAAGAGCAACTATCACACCACACATCAGGCTCAATATCAGCAGCAAACTCAAATGGGTATCGATAGTTGGTACTTGCAAAAGAACTTCCAGGCACTCTACCTACGGGCAGGTAGACAAAATAATCTGGATAACAGTGCTGGCAGCATTCATACCCTGATTAACCCTGCTTTAGACCAATTCGTGACGCTGGGCAGCCAAAGTTATTTAGCTATTGATAAGCCCTCCGCGGGCAGCTTAGTGCTATATGCCACCAGCGATGGCGATTTCGAAATCTATCGCGATAACCAACTTATCCGCCGAATCCCTGCTCAACTGGGCCGTAATGAAATTGATTACAACCAACTTCCCGGCGGCTATTACAACGTTGAGATCCGGTTAGTCGACCGTACAGGGAAAGTCGTCAGTCAGGAAAGCCAAACCATCAGTAATATCAGCACTCAAACCAATAATGGCTGGTTCCTGACTATGGGTAAAGGAATGGCGCGTAACCGTAGCTCTCCCCACCTGATGCAGTTTGGTCGCAGTATGAACCTGCAAAGCGTGCAAACGAATATCACGCTACTCAAAGATAGCGCTAGCCACTGGGCAGCAGAAGGGAGTATTTCGCGCCCCTACATTTTTTCCGATCTCGATCTTACCCCGACTCTGGGCGTGATGTCTGGCGAAAAACGTGATGGAGGATATCTGCGCATCGCCGGTGGAAGTACCGCACTGGGATATGCAGCGGTATCCCGCTATCAAACGCCAGATGTGTCTATATATGCACCAAACGCGGGTAGCACATCAGCTTCTTATAGTCGCCAATTGGGGCCAGTCCAACTTAGCTATCAATTCAATCAATTTAACACCAGCCAGCAACACCGTATCCAAGGCCGCTGGGATTGGCGTCGGCCACAATACAACCTTGCACTGTCCCTGGGTGTACAAAAAGGTGGGCAATGGAGCAACCAAAATAATTACGGTGTATTTCTGAATACCACGCTCTCATTTATCAAAAGCAGTGCCAGTATCAACAGTGCCTATGATCAGCAGCAGTTAGTTACCAGTGCCAGTTATCAAAAAGAGTTTAACGATAACTATGGCACCAGCACCTTGGGTGTTGATGGCAGTACCAGTGGGAAAACGTCCAGTATCGGCAGCTTTGCTTATCGCAGTGGCAGCCGTGGTGATGTATCGGCACGAATGGGAGTTGATAACAAGATAGCCAATGGCAGCATCAGTTATAGCGGCATGCTGGCTATCAGCCCGCAAGGTATGGCATTAGGTCGCAGCAGCTACAGCGGAACCGCATTACTGATAGAGACACCGGACTTGGCTGGCACGCCATATAGCTTCAATGCGGAAGGCCATCCGATAACCGGCGCGGGTACTTACGCTATACCGATTCCACGGTATCAGGACCGTTTCTTTGTGCAAACACATACCGAACGCAATGATCTGGATATGAATATTCAGCTACCCGTCAATATTGCTCGCGCCCATCCTGGGCAAGTATTTTCCAGTAAGGCCGATATCACATTGAACCTGCTTTACAGCGGTTTCCTCAAGGATGAGCACGGACAACCTGTTAGCGGGGTTATTCAGGAAACTGGTGATACCGTCCACCCCAATGGACTATTTTCTATTCACTCTCGTGCCAAGCTGAAAAATATTCAGGTTCAAAACAACTTAGCCCGTTACCGCTGCAATATGAGCCAGCAACGCGATCATATTTATCTTTGTCACTTGGATTAATACCAACAGGAATTGTTATGAAATATGCTTATTTACTCTTCACTCTCGCCTTCTTGTTGGCGCCGATTACCGCTACTTATGCGCAGTTAGTGGCTATCCCTACCCGTACCACAGTGGAATCACTGGACCAACACCGGACAATCCAGGTCTATAACAGCGGTGATAAGCCACTGTATCTGGATATCACACTACAACGAGTAGATAACCCCGGGGTGCATCCTGAACAGAAAACACTGATAAGTGATATCTCGCAGCCTGAAATGATTTTTAACCCCAACCGGATTACTTTAGGACCGAAGCAGAAGCGTGATATTAAACTATTGCCCTTAAAATCTCCGACGCAGGAAACGCTGTATCGGCTGTATATCAACCCGGTAGTCGATATCAAAGCGGTCGGTCAGCATGAGGACAAAAGCAAAATCCATGCTCCTATGACCATCAGTATTGGTTATGGTGTGTTGATTCATCATGTGCCCCCTTTAACTGCACAGGTTCGTCACTGGCAACATCAATGCTTGCCGGGCGGTCATCTCATGCTTACCTCCAGCGGCACAGTTCATAGCAAATTTGAGCAACTGAACTCCGGCGACAAGACAGATAGCCTGAATCTATATCCCGGAACCCCCATCACCCTGTCAACCAAACAACTCAGCGGTAAGGTAGATAATGAAACGTTTACTGTTCATTGCGGCTAGCCTCCTGCCGCCCTCGGTTTTCAGTGCCATAGATATTCAGCCACATGTGCTGGAAATAGAGCAGGAAAGTACGGTGGTGACAGTAACTAATTACGGTTTAGACCCTGAGTACGTGACAGTTCAACTGTACCAGCTTAATAACCCAGGCGAGTCGCCAGAACAAGAATCACTAACCTCGGTAGGCGAACAGCGACATCCCGCACTGTTTGCATTCCCAGCAAAACTGACTCTGGGACCAAAACAGAGTGGGAGAATATTTCTTAAAGCACTTAGCACGCCGGATAAAGAGCAGGTATATCGACTCGCAGTAGCACCGGTTAATAACCTGCAAGTTACCGGTGGCCATACTGCCGTGTTGGGGGTGCAGTTAAGTTATATGGGATTGGTCAGGCATCTGGCTGCATCACCGCAACCCCAGTGGGCACACCGCTGTCTTGACGGGGGGATAGTGTTGGAGAATACCGGTAACACCCGCCTACAGTGGCGTCAGTTGAAAACCCAGGAACAGGATATAGAGGACTTTAATCTCTATCCCGACCAGCATCGGCAGCTGGCGGTCAGTGATGTACGAGGAATGATCGAGGATAAGCCCTTCAACTTGCGATGTATCGCAGGGTAAAGATAAGGAACATTATGAATATCATAAAAATCGTCGCCCTATCCCTATTACTCCCCTCACAGGCAAGGGCAGATTCAATTCCTCTGGGGAATATCGATGTCAGATTAGAAGTGACAGCACACCCCAGGATCGAGGTTGAAAAGCCACAAGGGGGTTGGTATAGCAGTATAAAACTGGAAAGTAGCCCCGAAAATCACTTGCTGTATCAAAAGGAACTCCCAGTAGTCGTCAAGCTACGCCGGCAAGAAGGATTTCGAATTTCGGTGAAAAATCCACTGATACTGACTCGTCACTCTACTGTATTGACGGGAGCAGATCAGGCATTCTCCCCCGCGCAAGTGCGCTGGGGCACGGATCGCGCCAACCTGCGCGTGTTATCAGCCATCCCTGAGACATTCAACATAACCCAGGGTAGAACCCGCCAAACCAGTACCGACTATATATTACATATTTCAGCATTAGCGCCCAGTGGGCCAAATTCCGCAGGGAAATATCACGGGCAGCTAACATTAATATTTGAAACGAATAGCTGAAATAAATAACTGATAGTCATGGAGAGATAATCAAGTGAATGTTAAATACAGACTATTCCTTATGGGGCTATTATTGCTAATAATTCAGCCTATAGCTATGGCAAACCTCTATTTTTATCCCTACACCCAACAATACTCTAATTGCAAAATCAAACTAAACGATGATGACAGCGTGGAGGTTTATTTTCGGGCGATGCTGAAAGATTTATATTCCTCATCAGGAACAATGGTAAATGGAAAACATATATTAGCCTGGGGAAAATTACTAAATATCCCAACTGATGAGATGAAAAATATCGGGTTACCTAACCGGCGTGCGCTCCTGTCACTTTATTTCTATAAAGCTGATGGCTCACGAGATTTCAGTATTCAATTTAATGATATCACTAATCTTTCGCTCAATGGCGAAGCACCCTCAGATTCGAATGATAATACTCAGGAAATACTGTTCAACCGTGATCTCAAATCATCACCCTTTGACAAGAAGTATTACTATGTTTCATTCAAAGTTGCCGCACATGTCCTCAAGGATATCAGAATCGGTGCAACTGTAGGTGGTGCGATCCATTACAAAGGGCAATATCACTCATTGATGTCATCTACTGGCGTTTCCTTTGGTCAGAATGGCAAACAATGCACACTCTTTAATCCTCAGGCGGACGTGGCACCAGAAGCCTTTAAAATTGATCCTAAATTCCGTATGAACGCGAAAACATGGCAATTGAAGTCTTTCGATTTAGATGAATTACTTGAGAAAATTGAGCGCAGCGCTAAAGGGAAAAGCGTACACGCGCCATTGATTAATCCAGCAGGTAACCGTTTTTGTATCCGCTATCGCGCCACCGGGATTCAACGGACGCGTTATATGATTAGCGCCACCAACCGAAATGGATTAGCAGCAAACACTGCACATTTTCAGTTAAAGGAAGCTGAGAGTGATAAGACCATCGGTTATACCGTGGAATTTCAAAACCAAGCAGGTAATACGAAAAACTTTTTACTGCCAAAAGAGAAAAAGTTTATTCAGTTGAGAAATGATAATAACGGTGAGATGTGCTGGTCACCACGCATACGGCTTTATAATACCAAGACAACCGATAAAGGAAGTTATAGCGATACACTCAATTTCACTATTACACCACAGGCATGATGCCGAACAGCTAGAAGATAGCTTTATGATTAGCTAATAACTAAGGCCCGGAAACGGGCCTTCATAGATAATGAAAAACGACGATTTAACCGCCCAGATAAGCTGAACGCACGGCTTCATTAGCTAACAACGCAGCCCCCGTGTCTTCCAGAACAATACGACCATTCTCTAGTACATACCCACGATCTGCTAACTTCAAAGCCTGATTCGCATTCTGCTCAACGAGGAAAATAGTCATCCCTTCTTCTCGTAATTGTTGAATAGTATCAAATATTTGCAGAATAATTATCGGTGCTAATCCTAATGAAGGTTCATCCAGTAACAGTAATTTTGGCTGGCTCATCAGGGCACGGCCTATCGCCAACATCTGTTGCTCGCCACCAGACATGGTTCCTGCTCGCTGAGCCCGACGTTCAAATAATCGCGGGAACAAGTCGTAAACCCGTTCAATACGTTGCTGATATTGCTGACGATCAGCGAAAAATCCCCCCATCGCCAGATTTTCTTCAACCGTCATTCGGGAAAATACCCGTCGGCCTTCAGGAACAATCGCAATCGCCTCACGCATAATGCGTGCGGTCTGCCAATCCGTAATATTCTGCTCACCAAAAACAATACTGCCCTCGGTCGCACGCGGCTCACCACACAATGTCCCCAACAGTGTGGTTTTACCCGCACCGTTAGCACCAATCAGTGTAACGATCTCACCTTGTTGAATATGCAGGCTAACCTGATGCAATGCCTGAATTTTGCCGTAATGGGCAGAAACGTTATTAAATGACAACATGTTATGTTTATGCCTCGCCCACTTTTTATTTACCCAAAAATACTTTTACTTAAAAATAAGTTATTCGCCCAAATAGGCCCGGATCACATCCGGGTTATTACGGATTTCGCTGGGTGTGCCTTGTGCTAACGGCGTTCCCTGATTGACCACATAAATGCGATCAGAAATTCCCATCACCAGTTTCATATCATGTTCGATTAACAATACCGAGACTTGGTGTTGGTCACGTAACTCCATAATCAACTGATTCAGTTCATCAGTCTCTTTGGGGTTCAATCCCGCAGCGGGCTCATCTAACATCAATAGCTCAGGGCGAGTCACCATGCAGCGGGCAATTTCCAGACGACGCTGCTGGCCATAGGCCAAATTCCCCGCCTGTCGGTTTGCCAGCTCTAATAGGCCGACACGCTCCAACCAAGTGGCTGCACGCTCCAACGCGTCGGCCTCTGCTCGCCGAAAACCGGGGGTTTTCAGCAAACCGGCAAAAACCCCACTTTTAAGGTGCCGATGCTGAGCCACCAGCAGGTTCTCTACCACCGTCATTTCACGGAACAGACGCACATGCTGGAAAGTACGAATCACCCCCATTCGGGCAATCATCTGGCCGGGTAGCCCTTCAAGATGACGATCACGTAACTTAATCGTGCCGCCGGTCGGGCGGTAAAAACCGGTTAGGCAGTTAAAAATTGTGGTCTTACCTGCCCCATTAGGGCCAATCAGCGAGACAATCTCACCCTGATTGAGGGTCAGACCCACATTGTTCACCGCCAGTAACCCACCAAAACGCATGGACAGCCCTTCAACTGCTAACAAAGGTTGCGTATTCATATCTGCTCCCCTTTTTTAGCTTTTATCTCTGCGACTTTTAGCTTTAGCTGTGGCCGTTTCATTGGCAGCAACCCTTGTGGACGCCAAATCATCATCAGTACCATCAATGCACCTAACAGCAACATACTGTAAGCATTGAGGTCACGCATTAATTCCCGCGAAACCACCAGCAATACCGCCGCCAGGATGACCGCGAACTGCGACCCCATGCCACCTAACACCACAATCGCTAGCACGAAAGCCGATTCAACAAAGGTGAAGGATTCAGGACTAACGAAACCCTGTCGGGCGGCAAACAAAGTACCGGCAAAACCAGCAAACGCGGCACTGATAGTAAATGCAGTCAGCTTGATTTTTGTTGGGCTAAGGCCCAATGAGCGGCAGGCGATTTCATCTTCACGCAATGCTTCCCATGCTCGGCCCAGCGGCATACGCAGCAGTCGATTGATCACAAACAAGGTCAGGATCACTAATAACAACGCCACCATATACAAGAAAATGATACGGTCACTAGGATCATAAGTCAGGCCAAAGAAGTTGTGGAAAGTATCCCAACCGCCATCCTTCGCAGTGCGGCTGAACTCTAAACCAAACAGTGTTGGTTTTGGAATTTGGCTAATCCCATTCGGCCCACCAGTGATTTCCGTATTATTGAGCAGCAAAATACGCACAATTTCACCGAAACCCAAAGTGACAATCGCCAGGTAATCCCCCCGCAAGCGTAATACCGGGAAGCCCAACAAGAAGCCAGACAGTGCTGCGACTATGCCAGCCAGCGGTAAACTCTCCCAAAAACCTAAACCGTAATAGTGATTCAACAGCGCATAGGTATAGGCACCAATGGCATAGAATCCACCGTAGCCTAGTACCAACAGGCCAGACAGCCCCACGACAACGTTCAATCCCAACCCCAACATGACATAAATCAACGTCAGGGTCGCAATATCCACTGAACCTCTGGAGACCAGGAACGGCCAGGCGATTGCGGCGATAATAATTGCTGCGGCTAATAGTTTTTGACGGGGGGTGGTGCCATCAAAACTAGGCAATACCCATGCCGGACCAGAGACTTTTTTAATACCTTGCTGGATGTACGGGCGCACCAGTTGGAAGAAAAACACCACGATACAACCCGCGCCAATCCACAGCCAGCGGACTTCTGCTGCCCCTTGCACAATGAGTTTGGTGCCGTCTAACTGCAACTGCAAACCCATTACAAACGAGGCGAGGACGAAGAGCACAAAACTGGAAATAATGGCATTAACAAAGTTGAGTTGTTTCATACTTTTTCAACCTCTGGACGGCCTAAGATCCCAGTAGGCATAACAAGCAGCACCACAATCAGCAATGCGAATGAAACTGCATCTTTGTATTCAGTGCTTAGATAAGCAGAAGTTAATGCTTCAGCCACACCCAGAATCAAGCCACCGATCATCGCGCCAGGAATACTACCAATGCCACCTAATACGGCTGCGGTGAAGGCTTTCATACCGGCCATAAAACCAATATATGGGTTGATAACCCCATAGAACTGGCCAAGTAATACCCCTGCCACGGCGGCCATCAATGCCCCGATAACAAAGGTCAGCGAGATAACCCGGTCAGTATTAATACCCAGCAGGCTCGCCATTTTTAAGTCTTCAGCACAGGCACGGCAGGCACGACCCATACGGGAATAGCGGATAAATAAGGTTAATGCCAGCATCGCCAAGAAAGTAACTACCCAGATGGTCAGTTGCATGGTGCTTATGGTCGCGGCAAACCCATTGGTTTCTGCCAAAGTCCATTGCCCGGTAACCAAACTCGGTAGTGCTAAATCCCGTGAGCCTTGCGTCAAGCTGACGTAGTTTTGCAGGAAGATTGACATCCCAATCGCCGAGATCAGTGCAATCAAACGCTTGGAGCTACGAACCGGCTTATAGGCCACCCGTTCAATACTCCAGCCATAAGCACTGGCGATCACGATAGAGACGAGAAAAGCAGAGCCGATCAATAACCAGCTAGCGTCGATCCCCATCATCATCAATGCGGCGATCACGATAAACGAAACGTAGCTGCCGATCATATACACTTCGCCGTGAGCAAAGTTGATCATGCCGATAATGCCGTACACCATGGTATAACCAATGGCGATCAGCGCATACGTGCTGCCCAACGTAACACCGTTGAACATCTGTTGCAGAAAATAAAGAAACTGCTCTGACATACCCTAACCCTTTGATTCACTTGCCTGGCTGCCCTAGCCAACTGCGCCAAATCTACTGTGTGCAGAGAGGAAAATCCCCCCGAAACATGGGGGGATGCAGTTGGTAAAAGGGGCCGGGTTGCTGCGGGAGCAACCCTACAACTTGATGATTCTAATATTATTGTTATTTGACCGCAGTTGACGAACCATCTGCGTGCCATTCAAAAATACCGAATTCAAACCCTTTCAAATCGCCTTTTTCATCCCAACTCAATGGCCCCATCACTGTTTCAACCGGCTTACCAGTTTTCAGATCTTTGACCAAATCAGCCGGCTCTTGGCTGCCGCTACGTTCCATTGCCGTGGTTAGCGATTGCAATGCAGCATAGGTTGTCCAAACAAACGGACCGGTTGGGTCAAGTTTCTTCGCTTTCAGCGCATCAACAATAGGCTGGTTAGTTGGCACCTGATCATAACGTTTCGGTAATGTCACCAGCATGCCTTCAGAAGCGTCACCAGCGATATTAGATAGTGAGGAGTTACCAACACCCTCTGGCCCCATAAAGCGAGCTGTCAGACCTGCTTGCTTCGCCTGACGCAGGATCTGACCCATCTCTGGGTAGTAACCACCAAAGTAGACGAAATCGACATTCTCTTTCTTCAGACGAGCCACCAACGTAGAGAAATCTTTATCACCCGCGGTCACGCCTTCAAACAGCACCACTTCGGTACCTTGCTTTTTCAAGCTGTCACGTACAGAACGCGCCAAGCCTTCACCGTACTGCTGCTTATCATGTACCACTGCAATACGTTTAGGCTTAATAGTCTCAATGATATATTTGGCAGCGGTTGGGCCTTGATCAGAATCCAAACCGGTGGTGCGCATGATCATTTTATAACCACGCGTGGTCAGATCGGCATTGGTTGCAGCAGGAGTGATCATAATCACGCCTTCATCTTCATAAATGTCTGAGGCAGGCTGAGTTGAAGAAGAGCACAGATGGCCGATAACATAACGAATACCGTCGTTAATGACTTTGTTGGCAACGGCGACAGCTTGTTTCGGGTCGCAGGCATCATCGTATTCCACGCCAACCAGTTTATCGCCTTTGATTCCACCTTTGGCATTGATATCAGCAATAGCCTGACGTGCGCCGGTAAATTCCATGTCACCATATTGGGCAACCGGGCCTGACATCGCGCCAACAATGGCGACTTTAATGTCTTTAGCCAGTACAGAGTGGCTCATCGCCATTGCTATACACCCAGCCAGCAACACTTTACCTTTTGTTAATTTCATCCGCGAATTCCCCATCTGTCATTGTGAACGTGCTTGTTGTGTCGGTCTTAACGTTTTATCGAATGTAACGTTTTATTCATAAGTAATAATGATTTAGTCTCAAAAGTAATAGATTTTTCTAATAAGACTTTATTTTTCATGTCATTAAACAGGAGTTTTATGCTGTAAATCAACTAAGACAAGCAGAAACAAGCGGTGTAAACAGCATAAAATTAGGATTAAATTGAATGGGTTTTACTCAAATGATAGTGGGTTGTGCTGGTTATGTGATCTTTTACTCCGGTAAAACTCGGAAAATGCAGTAGCGAAAAAACATTTTCCGCCGTGAACGTACAGAAAAACTTACACAACGCTCTGGTCTGTGATCTAGTACAATAAACCACAGCCCCATTACCCTTACTTTTTTGTGGTCTCTCGACGATGAAACTGACTATTGAACGATTAACAACCCTTACTCATCAGGATCTTATCGATTTAGCGAAGATCTGGCCTGAACAACAGCCAACGCTCTGGCAGCAGTGGATTAACGATGGTAAGCCGCTGTTTGGCGCGCGTTTTAACGAGCGTCTATTAGGTGCAGTCAAAATCACGGTGAATGGTCAGCAGGCTGAGTTTCAGGATTTGTATGTCAGAGAGGTGACTCGTCGCCGTGGCGTGGGATTATATTTGATTGAAGAAACGCAGCGTCAGTTACCGACAGTACAGCACTGGCAACTTAAGGATGAGCAGGTTATAGCCGAACAACATGAGGCGATGGATGGTTTTATGCACGCCTGTGGTTTTAGCCGTGGCACACAAGGCTGGCACAAATAGCCAGTATCAATAAAATAGCGATCTCAGCTCATTTGATTTTGCTAGATAAAACGGGTTTTGCTAAATAAATTTTGTTGATGGAGAGTGCCAAAAAAGCAAAAGGGCGACATTAATAAATAATATCGCCCTTCATGTTACGCCATATCCCGTTTATAGCTAACATCGCAGTAGTGTTTAACTGCAATGCTAATGGTTTTGGGTATTAGGCTTCAATCGCCATGCGTAATTTTTTCATCGCGTTCTTTTCAAGCTGACGCACACGTTCAGCAGATACACCGTACTGATCGGCCAGCTCCTGTAACGTTGACTTGTTGTCATCGTCCAACCAACGGGCGCGAATAATATGCTGGCTCCGCTCGTCCAATCCTTCCAACGCATAAGACAGTTTATCTGCCGCATGGTTATCCCAGTTATCCTCTTCAATGCCATCAGCAAAATCAGAGGTTTTATCCTGTAAATACAGGACCGGCGCCATAGATTGGCCATCACGTGCTTCGTCATCTGGAGATGGATCAAATGTCATATCCTGTGCGGACATGCGTGATTCCATCTCGCGAACATCTTTACTGGTCACACCCAGTTCTTTGGCAACCAGCTCGACTTCATCCTGATTAAACCAACCCAGACGCTGCTTGGTTTTACGCAGGTTGAAGAACAATTTACGCTGAGCTTTGGTGGTTGCGACTTTGACAATTCGCCAGTTACGCAGAACATATTCGTGAATTTCTGCTTTGATCCAATGTACCGCAAAGGACACCAGACGTACCCCGACTTCAGGGTTAAAACGGCGAACTGCTTTCATCAAGCCAATATTACCTTCCTGAATAAGGTCAGCCTGCGGCAAACCATACCCGGAATAGTTGCGGGCAACATGAGCGACAAAGCGCAGGTGAGACAGGATAAGCTGTTTAGCCGCTCCCAGATCGCCCTGGTAATGCAGCCGTTCAGCCAGCTCCCGTTCTTCCTCTGCGGTCAGCATCGGATAGGCGTTGGCGGCCCGAATATAGGCTTCCAGACTACCTTGGGGTACTAAGGCTAAAGTTTGCATTTCTTTGGTCATTCAAAACCCTCTCATTGCATGTTTAGTGCAGTTTTGTCTCAGCGCAGATATTTTAGCATCTGCTTAAACAGATTCAAGCGCTGGGCACATTATCATTTCACTGTGTTATTGGACTGGTTATTGCCGTAAAAGTTCATACCAGATCACACTTTTTGACTCTGGATCTTAGCAGATAACCGGTCAAGCGGATCAGGAAGTGTAGATGGAATTCACTACAGCAAACACCTCTTTCCCTGCTTTAGTTCAACACCGCAGGGAAAGAGTATAACAAACATTCTTTACTGCGGTGTAAATCGACGTAAATGTTGGACCGTTGCCAGCCACGCTGCAATCCAGCCGATCATGGCAGAGATCAATACCAGCAACAGGCACTCATCCCAGCTCAAGCCATGTAAGGTAAATTGGGTACCGAACACCGCTGCCACCTGCGTAACCACCGAGCCAAGCTTCCATACCAGCCCTTCTGATAGGATCAGAGATAACACCGCACCACCAAATCCCAGCATTGCCCCGCCGTTCAGGAACGGTCGCAGAATGAACCCATCCGTTGCACCAATCAACTTCATAACATTGATAGTATCGCGGCGGCTAAAGATACTCAGACGCACACTGTTACCAATTACCAGGAACACGGCAACCACCATCAAAACACCAATCATGGCCGCGACCTGCCCGACCAGGCCTGTCAGCGCGGCCAAACGGGCAAACCAGCTATCATCCATGCGGACTTCAGCCACCCCTTCCACCTTACTAACCCGATCACGCAGGGTATCCAGCGTCCCTGAGCTTTGGAAATCCAATTTAGGGGTGATAATGGCAACTGCGGGCAGCGGATTTTCTTCCAGCATATCCAGCGCTCCACCAAAACCGGACCAGTTGCGGAACTCACCCATCGCTTCTTCCCGCGACAGATAATTAACCTTCTCCACACCTGCTTCCGCTTTCAGCGTAGTCACCACGTTCTCAGCTGCGTTATCGTCCAGTGCTTTATCTAAATAGACCGTCAGTTGTGGGGTTGGATACCATTGATCTGCCGCCTGACTGACGTTCTTCCACACGATATAGCATACGCTTGGCAGTGTTAACGAAATGGCAATCACCATCACCGTTAACAGTGTCGCCAGTGGTTGGCGCATCATATCGGCAATGGCATTAACCCACGAATAGCGCCACTGTTCACGCCAACCGCCTTTTAGCGCTTTGGTTTTTGCTTTCTGTGCGTTATTCGCCATGATGCGCTCCTAACATCCGCCCCTGACTCAATGTCAGAATCGGGTAGCGCCGCCGGGCAATCAACGACGTATCGTGGGTTGCCATCAACACGGTAACGCCCACACGGTTAAATTCTTCAAACAAACGCAAAATACCTTCGGATAATGCATCGTCCAGGTTACCCGTCGGTTCATCAGCCAGTAATACTGCCGGTTTATTCACTACCGCCCGAGCAATGCCTACACGCTGTTGCTCACCGCCGGAAAGTTGAATTGGGAAGTTTTTCGCCTTATCCAACAACCCTACTTTATCCAGTGCTGCGGATACTCTGCGGCGAATATCTTCAGTGCTGGCACCAGCAATAATCAATGGCATAGCGACATTGTCATATACCGTTCTGTCCAACAACAGGTGATGATCCTGGAAGATCATCCCGATCTGGCGACGCAGGAAAGGTACTTCTCGGTTTTTCAAGCGACTGATATCGTGACCACCAAACCATATATGACCGGCACTGGGGCGCTCGATACCACAAATCAGTTTCAGCAGGGTGCTTTTCCCTGCACCGGAATGGCCGGTCAGAAACGCCATTTCCGCTGGGCGCAGATGAAAATCGACCCCTTGGAGCGCCTGTCGTCCGCCCAGATAAGCTTTACTGACCTGTTCAAAGCGAATCATCCGTATTAGTCCTCTCGGGCAAAAAGAGCCTCAATAAAATCGTCAGCCTTAAATGGCCGCAAATCTTCTATACCTTCCCCAACACCGATATAACGGATTGGGATTCCGAACTGATCTGCGATGGCAAAAATCACCCCGCCCTTGGCGGTACCATCCAGTTTAGTCAGGGTAATTCCGGTCAGACCGACTGCTTCATTAAACAGTTTCGCCTGACTCACCGCATTTTGTCCGGTACTGGCATCTAACGTCAGCATAACCTCATGGGGGGCGTCGCCGTCCAGCTTTTTCATCACTCGGACAATCTTCTTCAACTCTTCCATCAGGTGGGCTTTATTTTGTAAACGCCCGGCAGTGTCCGCCAGCAGCACATCAATACCTCGGGCTTTCGCTGCCTGAATAGCATCGAAAATCACCGAAGCAGAGTCTGCACCGGTATGCTGTGCCACCACGGCAATCTTGTTACGATCCCCCCAAACTTGCAGTTGTTCTACCGCAGCCGCGCGGAAAGTATCACCCGCCGCCAGCATGACAGATTTACCTTCAGCCTGGAATTGGCGTGCCAGTTTCCCGATGGTGGTAGTTTTCCCCACACCATTAACGCCAACCATTAGGATAACAAAGGGATTTTTGCCACTGACATCCAATGGCTTGTCTACTTTAGACAGAATTTCAGACATTTCCTCTTTAAGCTTGCCATATAACGCTTCGGCATCTTTTAGCTGCTTACGACTGGCATGTTCGGTTAGAGAGGTAATAATTTTACGGGTAGTTTCGACGCCAACGTCGGCGATCAGGAGCTGTTCTTCTAATTCTTCAAACAGATCGTCGTCGATTTTCTTACCACTGAACAGCCCCATAAAACCGGAGCCAAGATTCTGCTTGGTTTTAAGTAAGCTGCGTTTTAAACGAGCAAAAAAACCTTCTTTGGTTGGGCGTTCTTGTTCCTGAACCGCTACCGGCACAATTTCGTTTACCGCTTCAAGCTCTGTTTGTGACTCAAATTCTTCTTCAATTACTGCTGTTTCGCCGCTAACCTCGACCCACGGTTCTTCCACAATAGCTTGTGGCGCAGAGACATCGAGAACCAGGTTATCTTCTGTCAATGGCAGTTCTGGCGCACTGACGGTGCCTTCATCCCATTGAGCAACATTATCGTCTTCATTCTCATGTTGTGAGAAATGATGTTGTAAATACTGAGGATCAGAAGAGAAATCTATCGGTTCCTCAACTCCTTGCGCTGTAGGGTCTACATCCAGCTCAGGCAGAATTTCAGCCGCGGCTTCACTGACAACGGCGCTATCCCATTCACCCGGTGCGGCAGTGACATGCTCTTCTAGCTCAACAGGCGGATGCTCAGATGCTATCTCAATCTGTTTCTCACTGATGGCTTGCTCTTCAGCATGCTCAGCAACACCTTCTTTTTCAGTAGCCAATGGCTCTGTTGGTTGTTCTTCATTCTGACGGCCAAGGCCCAGCCAGGAAAAAAAACCACGTTTTTTTTCTTTTGCCATTTGCGACTACACTCCTCGCGGTTTAATCATGGCTTTACCCTTATGACTTCGGGTTTGCATAAATAAGATAATAGTTTGCAAGTCTATCACTTTCCCCTGAACAGCAACACGCGCACGATGCTGGTTTCTATTGTGAATTCAGTCAACAAAGGTTTAACGTTTCCCCCACACAGCAGTCGTAGGTAGAATAGCGATTAACTCTTTTATTCAGCGCTGCAATACTGACTCAACTTTCAAGCAAAGCAATCTATGGCAAAACGACCTACAACACGATCGACAACCCAACGGCCTAGCGCAAAACCGGCAGCACATCAGGCAGCGGGGCAGATCCGCATCATTGGTGGCAAATGGCGAGGCCGTAAATTGCCCGTGCCTGATAGCCCAGGGCTACGCCCAACCACTGACCGGGTCAGAGAGACACTGTTTAACTGGCTGGCACCGATGATTCAGGGTGCCCGGTGTCTGGATTGCTTTGCGGGCAGCGGCGCATTGGGGCTGGAAGCGCTATCCCGTTATGCCGGTGCAGCCATATTATTAGAAGCCGATCGGCATGTCGCCAAGCAACTTGGCAGCAATCTGGCATTATTGAGTGCCGAGAATGGTCAAGTAGTGAATACCAATTCTTTGCAGTGGCTGGCTCAACCGGGGCAGCCTTTTGATCTGGTATTCCTTGATCCCCCTTTCCGTAAAGGCTTGTTAGCTGAAACCATCACACTGCTGGAGCAATATAACTGGCTGGCAGAACAGGCTTGGATTTACGTTGAAGCAGAGGCTGAAAGTGCCGCTGCGGATGTTCCCGGCAGTTGGCAGTTACATCGCGAGAAAATTGCCGGTCAAGTGGCCTATCGTCTCTATATTCGTAATGAACAGACTCACCAACACGCTGTATCAGCGGAAGAACTGGAGCAACACCATGTGGATTAATCTCGGCCGGTTATTGATGTTAGGGGTATGGTTTTTCTTACTGCTAAACCTGTTCCAACCCTTCCCTAAACCATTGAGATACTTTATTAATGTCGCCATGATATTTATGGTTTTGATGCATGGTTTGCAACTGGTTCTACTCAAATCCACACAACCTAAAGATCAACCGATCAGTGGCTTACAGCAACTTAAAATCTTTGTGTTCGGTGTCTTTGAATTACTGGCCTGGCAAAAGAAGCAACCATCACTGCCTAAAAAATAAACTTATCTGCCGCCTGCAACTTCAAGTCTATTGGATATACCTTGGTTGTAGCGGCAAATTGTTGATTGCAGGCTGACTTATTTGGCGACAGATTTAGTCGGGGACTGACGTCGGGGTAAAACCAATATAGCGGGAGCCTTGTAAACGTAACGTTCCCTGTGCGCCTTGTACAATAGTATTATACGCCTGCTGTGGCAGTATCATTTTGATTTCACGGTTACTTTTCACCTCAATACTACTGATAAGCGGCTGGAAAGTAACTTCATAGCGTTTTTCTTCTGCAACAATTTCTTCGCGCTGCCGTGAGCGACGATTGGGCGCTAATACTTCTCGTTTATTAATGACTTCAACGTGTAAACTGCGCACCAGCGCTCGGTCATTTTCTGTATCCTGCCGTTTTTTTTGCCAATACTGACGGGTCGCCAATACGGCTATCAGTACCACCACAGCAATCAATAATAACGGAGGTTTATTCATACACTATCCATCAGGACTTATTGCCCGGCAGATAGGGGAAACTCATCACATTACTGCCCAATTCAGAGATCCGAGCGCTGCCCTTTTCCGTTACGGCATCGATACGAATCACCGAATGAAGAGGAATATAGCTGCGGTTAACACCTGAAAATTCTGTTTTCAGTTTTTCAGTTGAAGGGTCCACCAGCAATGTTGATTGACTATCAAAGACAAAATCAGCAATTTCAATAAACCCAAACAAGTTACTCGGGCCTACCTCACGGACATAGAGCTGATAATTCTTACCGTTATTTATAAATTGAATACGATAAAGCAATTGTTCATTGGCCATGGCGCTACTGCCTCTATCCCTTGATTTAGCGAAAGGAAATTGGCCTTAACATAACATGTGGACCAAACAACACCAAGATCTCCGCTGGCGGATGGTGCCGCTAAATCTGATTATGCGGACTGTTACGCATTAAGTGGCACAAATCATGCAAATCACAATAGCGTCGCTATCGCTCTTGGCTTCCATCCCTTACACTTGATGAATGTATACTCGGAGTCATTAGCATTACGGATTATCATTACAACACAGGTACTTTCACTGAAACCTGCATAGAAAAAAGGATAAATAATGAGCTGGCCATTCCTTGCCGTATTTTTTTCTGGTTGGTTGTTTGTTGATGCAACTTACCGAGGCCCACGCTGGCAGCGTTGGGTATTCAAACCTGTCACCCTGTTACTTTTACTGTTACTTGCCTGGCAAGCACCTATTCTTGGTCCTGTCGGCTATCTCATTGTCTTGGGCTTACTTGCGACTCTGGTAGCTGATGCATTATTACTGCTACCCAGTGAGCGCTTACTTTATGCTCTGGGCGCATTCTTCCTTTCCCATTTACTCTATACCATCAGTTTTGCCAGCCAGATGACATTCACGCTGTTCTGGCCTCTTCCGTTGGTTTTGATCGTGATTGGCGCATTACTGATAGCTACTATCTGGACACGGCTGGAAGATATGCGCTGGCCAGTGATCGCTTTCGTTGGCATGACGTTACTGATGGTCTGGATGGCGGGCGAGCAATACTTTGCCCGCAGTACAGATTTAAGCTTCTCTCTGCTGGCGGGTACCGTGTTACTGCTGGTTTCGCATAGCATTTGGCTACTGAATCGCTATCGTTTTTCATTCCGGGCTTCAGATGCAATTGTCGCTGGCTGCTACTTTGTCGGGCATTTCCTGATTGTCCGGTCGCTGTATTTGTAATTAAATCAGTACCGCAATACGTTTTTAGCCGTTTGAGCTGCGTGCTCCACCGAAGGGGCACGCATTTCAATGCGCTGGATACGCTCACTTTAGTCATACCCTGCCATGTAGCAAAAATCCCATTTAGCAATTACTCTCATTTCCCTCTTGACTCTGGAGTTGACTCCAAGGTGTAGAGTGCTGCAATACCTGTTACATGCTTTCCAGGAGGCACCATGCATTCACATTCTGAACATCAGCATCCAACGGATACACACAACAACTGTGGCTGTGGTCACACTCATGCCAAACAACAAACCGGTTGCAGCAGCCAGAAAACAACCAGTGCCAGCAATGACAGCCCAGACTCAGTGAGTGAACACTCACATAATGATGGGGGTTGCTGTAGTCAGGGCCAAAGTGATGAGGGTGATGACGAAAGTGACATACTCGCGCCAGCGATACCTTCAGATAGCCAGCGCTTCAGTTGGCAGGTCAAAGGGATGGACTGCCCAAGCTGTGCCCGAAAAATTGAAAATGCCGTCAGTAATCTGGTCGGGATTGAAAATGTAAAAGTCCTCTTTGCCACAGAAAAATTAGTGGTTGATGCACGCACAGATATTCGCCCTCAAGTCGTGAATGCAGTCACTCAGGCTGGATTCACTCTGGTCGATACCCAATCAAGCGCAGGAAGTAAAGCCGCCGCGCCAGAATCACGCCTGCGCGAATACTTACCTATCGCATTATTAACCACACTGATGCTTATCAGTTGGGGGATCTCGTTATTCAGCCTTGAACTAAGTGAGTTTGCCTTCACTGCAACCACCATTGTCGGGCTGATCCCGATCACCGCCAAAGCCTGGAAGCTTATCCGCTCTGGGACTCCCTTCGCCATTGAAACCTTGATGAGCGTGGCAGCTATCGGGGCGATGTTTATTGGCGCAACCGCTGAAGCGGCCATGGTATTACTGCTGTTTATGGTCGGCGAACTGCTCGAATCTTATGCCGCAAACCGTGCACGCCGTGGGGTAACTGCCCTGATGGCACTGGTACCAGAAGAGGCACTGTTGTTAAAAGACGGTGAGCGTAGGCAGGTTCCTGTCGCCAGTTTGCGCCCCGGCGATATCATCGAAATCTCGCCCGGTGGCCGCTTACCCGCAGATGCCGAATTAATGACCCCTTTTGCCAGTTTCGATGAAAGCGCCCTCACCGGAGAATCTATCCCTGTTGAGCGTCAGCAAGGCGAAAAAGTTGCGGCCGGGAGCTTATCGGTCGATCGCGCCACTGAAATGCGAGTTATCTCAGAACCGGGCAATAATGCTATTGACCGTATTCTGCAACTAATTGAATTAGCAGAAGAACGCCGTGCACCCATTGAGCGTTTCATTGACCGCTTCAGTCGTATTTATACGCCAGCGATCATGCTGCTTTCAGCGCTGGTCATGTTAGTACCGCCTTTGGCTTTCGCCGAACCTTGGGAAACCTGGCTGTACCGCGGCCTGACACTATTACTGATAGGTTGCCCATGTGCGTTGGTTATCTCCACACCTGCGGCAATTACATCTGCATTAGCGGCGGCAACCCGCCGTGGTGCATTGATCAAAGGGGGAGCAGCACTGGAGCAGTTGGGCCGAATTCAAACGGTTGCCTTTGACAAAACCGGCACCCTGACCGAGGGCAAACCTAAAGTTACCGATATTCTGCCTATATCCGGTGTGAGTGAAACCCGCCTGTTAGCATTGGCCGCCGCCGTTGAAGCTGGTTCCCACCATCCGTTAGCGATAGCTATTATGCAACGCGCACAGCAAAACACCCCAATATTGCCACTGGCGAGTGAGCGTCGAGCTCTGGCGGGGGTGGGCGTTGAAGGTGTGGTTAATGGTCTGACGGTGCGCGTCAGCGCCCCCAGTAAGTTGCCCCCACAGTTATTGACTGCTGAGTGGCAAACACAGCTCGACCAGTTGGAAAGCAGCGGTAAAACAGCCGTCGCCGTGCTGGAAGATGAAACGCTAATTGGTTTATTGGCATTACGTGACACGTTACGAACTGATGCCAGACAAGCCATTGATGCGCTGAAGAAGTTAGGTATTCAGGGGGTGATGCTCACTGGCGATAATCCACGAGCCGCAGCGGCAATTGCCGGTGAATTGGGGATTGATTACCGCGCCGGATTACTACCCGCCGATAAAGTGCAAGCGGTTATGGCATTGAATGCGGCACAACCTACGGTGATGGTCGGTGATGGCATCAATGATGCTCCGGCGATGAAAGCAGCCAGTATTGGTATTGCCATGGGCAGTGGCACCGATGTGGCATTGGAAACAGCCGATGCCGCGTTGACCCACAACCGGTTAACCGGATTAGCAGAAATTATTCTGTTATCACGGGCGGCCAACGCCAATATCCGCCAGAACATTACTATCGCACTGGGCCTAAAGGGAATCTTCCTGGTTACCACACTACTGGGGTTAACCGGTCTCTGGTTGGCAGTATTAGCAGATTCCGGTGCTACCGCCTTAGTAACAGCCAATGCGTTACGGCTACTGCGCAAGCGGGATGTTTGAATCAAGCATCGGTTCTGATAATTGGGGCAGAGGCGGGTGTTACTGCGCTTTTGCCCCTTTCTTGACCAAATACCGATACGGCGTCTGCCCGGTATCTTGTGCCAACAACTGATGGTCCATAAAACGGCAAAAACCAGGAATATCGCGGGTGGTGGCAGGGTCGTCAGCAATAATCAGTAGAGTTTGGCCATCTTCCATGTGCCGGACCGTTTTTCGCACCATCATCACCGGCTCAGGGCAGCGCAGGCCCAGTGCATCAAGTGTTTTGTCTGGATTGGCAAAAATATCGGTCATGGTGAGTCTCTTGTTGGTCGTTATGGGTTTGCTAGCAGTATAAAGATAAAATATAAGCCTGTGTGCGAAGGCGGATAGTTTACCCCGTCGATTTTTAGGCGCAAGCGACGCTAACGTTTGCGTTAAAATTAGCCATTGCATTCGTTGCGCAAACGCGTATTATGCCGCCGCGTCGCAGAAATTGCGGCACATTCTGTTTGGGTTCCCTCACCCCAATAACCAAAAAGGTCACATTTATGTTTTCGTTTACTGCCCAACAGCGGATGACCGCTTTGGTATGGCTGTCGCTATTCCATATTGTCATCATTACCTCCAGCAACTACCTGGTGCAATTACCGATCGCTATCTTCGGTTTTCATACCACCTGGGGCGCTTTTACTTTTCCGTTTATCTTCCTTGCCACTGACCTGACTGTGCGGATTTTTGGTGCTCCTTTGGCGCGCCGGATCATTCTGTCGGTTATGGTGCCAGCGTTGCTGATTTCATATCTGATTTCAGCCCTGTTTTATCAGGGGAGTTGGCAGGGGTTACCGGCATTAACCAGCTTTAATTTGGTGGTAGCCCGTATCGCGATTGCCAGCTTTATGGCCTATGTACTCGGCCAGATTCTGGATGTTCAGGTATTTAACCGCCTGCGTCAGCGCAGTGCCTGGTGGGTTGCCCCTACTGCTGCCATGTTCTTTGGCAATATCAGTGACACCATGGCGTTCTTCTTTATTGCGTTCTATCGCAGTACTGACCCATTTATGGCTGCAAACTGGGTAGAAATCGCTTTGGTGGATTATAGCTTTAAGCTGCTGATCTGCATGTTGTTCTTCCTTCCCGCCTATGGCGTGATGCTCAATGTATTGCTGAAATATTTTGCCCGACAAACCGAACAGCAAGCACTAAAGCAGGCTACTGCCACTGAACAATAGATTGCTTTTAGCGTCTGAATAAGGTGCGATAAGGCTATACCCAGATTAGTTGGCGTTGCAGGGGTGTCACTAACCCCCTGTAAGTTCAAGTAACAAGGGGATATTAATCATCAATAAAGGGATTCCCATGCATAAAATAACCAAATTTCTTGCTGTCGGTCTGTTGGTTGCAGGATTAAGTGCTTGTGATGGCAACAGCAATAGTAACGTGGGCCAACCGGTCAGCCTGCTGGAAGGCAAAGTGGCCTTCAGCTTGCCGGCAGACTTGTCTGATCAAAGCGGAAAGATGGGCAATCAAGCGAATAACATGCACGTTTACGCCAATAAAACCGGCGATAAAGCAGTTATCGTGATTTTAGGTGATAACACCAATGAAGAACTGGAAGTGCTGACAACGCGTTTAGCAGACCAGCAACGCGCCCGTGATGCTAACCTGCAAGTCGTCACCAATAAAGCCATTAAAATTGACGGACAACCGTTCCAGCAGTTAGATAGCATTATTACCAGTGGCGGCCAGAAAGCCTATTCGTCCGTGTTGATGGGTAAAGTCGATAACCATTTGATGACAATACAAATTACGCTGCCCGCAGATAATCAGCAGCAAGCTCAGACTGAAGCTGAATCGATTATTAGCACGCTCAAGCTAAAATAGTATTCCTTAACAGAGCGCGGCTCATCAGCGCTCTGCCTGCATTATCCTATTCCAAAATTAAGCTAAAGCCTGTGCCAATAAAGTGATCGGATGTTCGCATTTTTTGCTGGTCGACATTTCAATCTGCCACTTACAGGTTTCGCAATCGGTAATCACCGAATCAACCCCACTCTCCTCGATTTGCTGGAACAGTGAGGCACCAATCCCTTGCGATGTTGCGTAGTTCTCTGATTTAAAACCATAAGTTCCGGCAATCCCGCAACACTGCGAATCCAATACCACCAGCTCAATACCGGGGATACGCTGTAGCAAAGCCAGGGTATAGGCCGTCCAGCCCATTTTCTCCATATGGCAAGGCGTGTGATAGGCAATACGCAACGGCGTATTGTTTGCCGAGAACAGCGCTTTCAACGGTAAGTCGCGGCCCTGATCCAATAAGCGGTAGAGATAGCGTGTCGCCAACTCCACTTTGTCGCGCACGGGGGCAGTATCAACATCTAACAAGTGTGGATACTCATCACGCAAGGTAAAGGTGCAACTTGATGAAGTTGCCACTACCGGGATATCCCGCCCGATAACCGCATCAGTCAGTGATTCCAGATTCACCCGTGCCTGTTTTTTCGCCTGCTCAATAAATCCATTAGCAATCAGTGGTACGCCACAGCATTTTTCCCGTTTAAGTAATTCAACGCCAATGTTCATCGCATTGAATACACTGACTAAATCTTTACCTAACTGGGGATGATTGTAATTTACGAAGCAGCCATGGAAAAATGCCACTTGTTCGCTATATTGCTGCTGTTTTTCAGCCTGTTTACGATACCAGCGGCGAAAGGTACCAAACGAGTATTTTGGTAATTCACGCCGATGATCAATTTTCAGTGCTTTATCCAACAAGGCACGCACCGGTTTCAAACCGGTGACCGCATTCACTACCGGTGCAAACGGTGTTGAGAGGGTGCCCATGATATCGGTATGACTGAGGATCGCATCGCGCAGTTTGGGTTTATTGCTGCTGTAACTGGCTTTCGCACGTTGGATGATGTCGCCGATTTTAACATCGGACGGGCATGCCACTTCGCAACGTTTACAGTTCGTGCAATATTTCAATGCATCGTCATACAGTGCCGGATCTTTCAAACGTAAGCGCTCACCATCAGGGCCAGCCTGCTTCGGCCCCGGATAAAGCGGGTTAACCTTGGCGACCGGGCAATAAGTGGTGCAAACCGTGCACTTAATACAACTTTCAAAACTGTTATCCCGTGCCAAGTGTTTATCCTGCGGCAAATGTTGATTCTGAGAAAAAGTGTTGCTGTCTCCGTTCTGCGGTAACCACGTCATAATGTCACCTCCATTGCGTTGACAATCTGCTCTGCAACAAACAGTGCGCTGGTTAGTGAAACCCCTGCGCCACAGCCTTGTTGCAACGGATCGTATCCCCCCAGTACCGCACCGATAACATGTAGATTATCCAGTGCAATACCCCCACGTAGCGCCCGTAACCGGTTATCAGTGTTAACCCCAAATTGCAGATAAGGCTGGGGCGCAAACATATTGCTGCGGCTCCAGTCGGCACGGTTCGGTAGCGATAAAATATCCAGATCCAGTATCGGTTCGTAAACATGCTCAAAAGTGGCCACTAACCCATTGCTGAAGAAGCTACCGCTGGCCAGCACCATCTGGGCGGCACGCAACGGAATATCGCCATGGTTACGGCTATAAAGCCCGGTAATCCGGTCCCCCACCAGCTCAGCACGTAATACCGCATCACCGGGCATGATAATGCCCCCCAATTGCTGGAAGCGATGGCGCAGAGCCTGATGTAATCGCATACCAAGTAACGACGGTGGTAGCGTCGGCAGCAGTTGAATGGGTTTCCCGACTGCGGCTCGCAATGCTTCCAGTGGCGCAGACACATCCAGCCCGATACAAGCTGGTAGTAAAATCATTTCTGCTGCTGATGACAGACGGGATAACTCATCCGCCAGCGGTTGCAGGTTTTCTGGTAAATCCAGCACACGAGCAATATTGACCGCACGAAATTCGCTAGGGTTATCCCGCAGACGATCAAGCGCCGGTAAATGCAGATAATCTGGCGTCGCATCAACACCCTGCTCTTGTAAGGCGCTGGCAACCATTTGTGGTTGGAAATCGAGGAAACCTTCAATACCAATTACCGCGACTTTTTGCCACGGCAGTGGGCCTTCCAATGGCGCAACCGGGATATCCGCCGGGCTGAGCCAGGTTGGTCGGCAACTGCCCAACGGCGTAAGCCGCAGATGGTTCTTCGCCGCGCTGCCCACCAATTTCAGGCCGCACCGCTGTAACAGGGATTCAGCTTCTTGTGCTAATTCACCCACTTGTGCCACTTGCCCCATCTTGCTATAGGGGTGTTCAGGCGCTAATTCAGCCAAGGTCGCGAGTGCGGATAACGGCTGGCTGACTGCCTGCCCATCCGGTAATTTTGCCAATAGATCCAAAGAGCCGGAGGAAAAGTGCAGCGCATTTTGCCCGGCGCTGACAATCGCACAATATTTGCCTTGCTCAGCCAGGCGGATACCGCACGCCAGACCAGCCAAGCCACCACCGATGATAATGACATCAAATTTCATCGTGTTTCTCCTGAACGTTGGCCGCAGACGGGGTGTCATCCAGACCACACAGCCCTTGATAGACCCAATGCGTAAATTCACTCTCCCGCAAAGCATCACCCCAAGCTATCGGGCGCACACCTTTCCAACGCTCATTAAGAAATTGCACCAGCTGTTCACGGGATTGCTGCGGCGTGGTCACTTTAAAGCGGCTGAGTAAACCCGCGGCCCGGCAGGCACAGAGTTCACCCTGACAGGTCCCCATGCCAACACGGGTACGACGACGTAAATCCAGTAGGTTATTGACCGATAGCGATTCAATCGCATAGCGCACTTCGCCGGCAGTCACTGCCTCGCATTCGCACACCAGGCTGTTATCCAGACGGTTTCCGGCCAATAGTTGTGTCGCGCGATCCCCATGGCGATAAACCGCTGAGCCACGAATACTGGCAGGCAGAGAAATGACTTTGCTGAGAGTTTGCTCCGCTGATTGCTGTGAACCGGGTAGTGGCGCTTGGGCGGTGGTACAGGCTGCGGTAATACCTAATTTTTCACACACTTTATCTGTTGCCCACTCAGCCATCAGACGGTAGGTCATCAGTTTGCCACCGGTAATGGTGATAAAACCTTCCAGACCATCGCGGTTAGCATGATCCAGTAACACAATACCACGGCTGACATTACGCCCCGACGGGTCATCATCACTGGCAACCAGCGGCCTGACACCGGCGTAAGCACGTAAGATGCGCGTTTGCGCCAACTGGGGTGAAAGTTTTGATCCTTCGCGGATTAAGGTATCCACCTCTTGTGCCGTTACTACCATATTATCGATTTGATCGTATTCAATATGGGTTGAGGTCGTCCCGATCAATGAGATGGTGTCGCCCGGAACCAAAATGTCAGCATCAGCCGGTTTACGACAGCGGTTGATCACCATGTTGTTGATCCGATGGCCCAAGATCAACAGAGCACCTTTTGCCGGAAACATGCGGATACGAAGATCAGCATATTCAGCAATATGTTGCCCCCAGATCCCCGCAGCATTGACCACTATTTGTGCATGAATATCATACTGGCGCTGATTCTTATGATCGAAAACGCGCACGCCGCTCACCCTATCACCGTGGCGTAGCAAGCCAATAACTTCGTGATAAGTCAGTACATTCGCACCGTGCTCGCGCGCATCCAGCATATTCGCGGCAGTTAAACGGAAGGGATCGACGGTACCATCTGGCACGCGGACGGCAGCAATCAACGTCGGATTAGCAGCCGGCTCCAGCCGTAAGGCCAGCTTTGGATCAATGGCTTCGGCCTCGATACCGGCGTCCTGGCAGCGCGCGATAAATTGCTGCTGATATTCCAGCGAGTCTTCCGGCAACGTGATAAACAGGCCATCCGTTTGCTCAATACAATGGCGTGCAATACGTTTCAGAATACGGTTTTCTTCAATACATTCGCGGGCAGATTCGCCATCAGTTACCGCATAGCGTGCGCCGCTGTGTAGCAAGCCATGGTTACGGCCAGTCGCACCAGTGGCAATGTCATGCCTCTCCAAGAGCGTACAGGCTAAACCACGGCGAGCGCAGTCACGGGCAATCCCGGCGCCGGTCGCACCACCACCAATGATGATGACATCCGTTTCTGTGTAAGGAGAACTGTTCGTCATGAAGGACCCCACATTATCAGACAGCCGCCTGGCGGCTAATTATGCGTCTATTGGGCCACAATCTTTAAGGTTATTGTTTGATAAGGAACAAAAACGAACGAAAAACGAAAGCAATGTGGTGTTTAAAAACCATGATTGTGATCAAAGTCACAGGTAATTTGTCATTGTGGGTTTCAAAATGTTAACCAATCGCTCAAAATTGCCGCCGCTTTCATATAACTGTAACAAATGAGCCATCACTCACAGATAAGTTATGCGAATTTATCTAGCATGGCGCTCGTTATGGAACATAAACGACAGCAAGTTAGCCGTTTAACTACCGGGTAGATACCAGGCTATACCGGGGTCAAAAACTACAAAAAAGCCATCGGAGGCACTCATGTTGAGTATTTTTAAGCCCGCGCCGCATCAGGCCCGGCTTCCAGCAGAACAGATTGATCCCACCTACCGCCGCCTACGCTGGCAAATCTTTATGGGCATCTTTTTCGGTTACGCCGCTTACTATCTGGTGCGTAAAAACTTTACTCTCGCCATGCCGTATTTGATCGAACAAGGGTTCTCTCGCGGGGATCTGGGGTTCGCGTTATCGGGTATTTCTATTGCCTACGGTTTCTCAAAATTCATCATGGGTTCGGTTTCTGACCGGTCTAACCCACGGGTATTCCTCTCTGCCGGTTTGATTCTCGCCGCCGCCGTGATGCTGTTTATGGGCTTTGTGCCTTGGGCAACATCCAGTATCGCCGTGATGTTCGTGCTGCTGTTCTTATGTGGCTGGTTCCAGGGTATGGGTTGGCCGCCATGTGGCCGTACCATGGTGCACTGGTGGTCGAAGAAGGAACGCGGCAGTATCGTGTCAGTCTGGAACTGCGCCCATAACGTCGGTGGTGGCTTACCACCATTACTGTTCCTGCTGGGGATGGCGTGGTTTAACGACTGGAAAGCCGCACTCTACATGCCTGCTTTTGGTGCCATTCTGGTGGCATTGATTGTCTTTGGTCTGATGCGTGATACCCCTCAATCCGTGGGCTTGCCCCCGATTGAAGAGTACAAAAACGACTATCCAGATGACTACAGCGAAGAAGCAGAAGAAGAACTGACTGCTAAACAGATCTTCATGCAATACATATTGCCCAACAAACTGTTGTGGTATATCGCGATTGCTAACGTTTTTGTTTATTTACTGCGTTACGGCATCCTCGACTGGTCACCGACCTACCTGAAAGAAGTGAAACACTTCGCACTGGATAAATCCTCATGGGCTTATTTCCTGTATGAATACGCTGGTATTCCAGGGACGCTGTTGTGCGGTTGGATGTCCGACAAAGTGTTTAGAGGTAACCGCGGGGCTACCGGTGTGTTCTTTATGACTCTGGTGACTATCGCTACCATCATTTACTGGCTGAACCCGGTCGGTAACCCAGGTATCGATATGGCCTGTATGATCACCATCGGCTTCCTGATCTATGGCCCGGTAATGTTGATTGGCTTACATGCGCTTGAATTAGCACCGAAAAAAGCAGCAGGGACCGCCGCGGGCTTCACCGGCTTGTTCGGTTATCTGGGCGGCTCGGTAGCAGCGAGTGCCATCGTCGGTTATACCGTGGACTACTTCGGTTGGGACGGCGGCTTTATGGTCATGATCGGCGGCAGTATCTTGGCTGTTCTGTTACTGATCGTTGTGATGTTTAGTGAGAAAAAGCATCACGCAGAGCTGGCTAGAAAACAGGGCTTATAAGTTCATCTAGTTACGTTTTTTCAGGCTGTGTCGTTATTGATGGATTTATAGCGACATAGCCTTTTTCATACCCTGAGATTGATAAATGGAGCACTATCAATGCAAACCCACATCAAAACCCTGTTGGCGAGTATTATTCTGGCATCCTCAGTTACCGGTATGGCGCAGGCCGCCGAGCAGTCATCAGTAGTCACCAAACCGTCGGCAAGCAAAGTTGTCATCGCACACCGTGGTGCCAGTGGTTATCTGCCGGAGCATTCACTGCCCGCTAAAGCCATGGCCTACGCGCAAGGTGCGGATTATCTTGAACAAGATTTGGTGATGACCAAAGATAATGAGTTGGTGGTTCTGCACGACCATTATCTGGATCGCGTGACCGATGTGGCTGAGCGCTTCCCCGATCGCGCACGCAAAGATGGCCGCTATTACGCCATTGACTTTACGCTACCAGAAATTAAATCACTGAAATTTACCGAAGGCTTTGATATTGATAAAGACGGTAAGAAAGTGCAGAGCTATCCGGGCCGTTTCCCGATGGGCAAATCTGACTTCCGTGTACATACCTTCCAGGAGGAGATTGAATTTGTTCAAGGTTTGAATCATTCGACCGGTAAAAACGTTGGGATTTACCCAGAAATAAAAGCACCGTGGTTCCATAAACAAGAAGGGAAAGACATCTCAACCAAGGTGTTGGAAGTACTGAAACAGTACGGTTACACCACCAAGGGCGATAAAGTTTATCTGCAATGCTTTGATGCCAATGAATTAAAGCGCATCAAAAACGAGCTGGAACCGAAGATGGGTATGGACCTAAAACTGGTCCAACTGGTGGCTTATACCGACTGGAATGAAACCTACGAACAGAAGCCTGATGGCAAATGGGTCAATTACAGTTACGACTGGATGTTCAAGCCAGGAGCGATGAAGCAAGTAGCACAGTATGCCGATGGCATCGGCCCTGACTACCATATGCTGGTGGTTGAAACCTCTACGCCGGATAACATCAAGCTGACCAATATGGTCAAAGATGCGCATGCCAACAATATGATGGTTCACCCATACACCATCCGTGCGGATAAGCTGCCGAAATACGCGACTAACGTCAATCAGCTATTCGATATTATCTACAATCAAGCACAGGTTGACGGGGTGTTTACTGACTTCCCGGATCAAGGTGTGCAGTTCCTGCAAAAACAGGGGCAACACCAGTAAGTTGATGCTCTGAGATAACGGAATAAACCAGTGGCGCAATTATGTTTAATGCGCCACTTTTTCGTTTACGGCAAGTTGCATTTACTTCTATAAATCAGTTACTTATCTGTACCTAAAAACATCTTACGCAAATAGTGTGGAACAGCATCATCGGCGTTTGAACCTATCACTTCCAGATTCGGTAACATGTCTTTTAGCCGTTGATGCGCATCACGCATGATGCAGCCTTTGCCAGACATCGACAGCATTTCCAGGTCATTCATACCATCACCAAAAGCGATACATTCTTTCAGTGAATAACCGATAATTTTGGCAACTTGATCAAGCGCATGCCCCTTAGAGACACCGCCGCCCATCACTTCCAGACAGGTTGGGAAAGAAAAACTGACATTAACTCGATCGCCCCAACGTGCATTGATGGCTTCTTCTAAAATCAACAACTTGTCATGATCTTCACAGGTGAAGTAAACCTTACACACACCATCGGTTGGCAGTAATGCAGGTTCAAATACCTGATAATTAAATACCGACTCACGGAAAAATTCTTTCTGTGCCGGGCTTTCACGGTTCATAAACCATTCGTCGTTCAGATAGACGTTGGTCAGGATATCCGGGTTATGGTGTTCAATATTGTACAAATCACGCGCAATATCTGCATCAAGGTTATGACTAAAAATCAGCTCTCCCGCCGTGTTGTGCACCCGTGCGCCGTTGGAGGTAATCATAAAGGCACTGATTTCCAAGCTATCGCGGATTTGTGCCACATCGATATGATGGCGACCAGTGGCAAACACAAAATGCACGTCGCGCTGCGTCAGCAACTTGAGTGTTTCTTTGGTATATGGCGTTAAAAGATGATCAGGTGATAGCAGGGTGCCATCTAAATCGGAAGCAACAACATGATACATAGCGGTATGTTCTAACCTCTGGTGGCGTCGGAGCCATAATGGCCGACTGATGATTGATGTTGCGCGAAAAAGCGCAATATGGCGCTCAGCGCCTCGGCACGAAGCTGGTCCCGCTCGAACAGGATCTCATGGCGTGCACCTTGAACTCTCTTAGGTTGCCCCCCTTCGCAAGGGTGTCCTGCCAAAGTCATTGCCTGAGAAAAAGCATCATGAGCCGGGTTATGTACTACCCGATCCTCACTGGCTTGTAATAATAGAACCGGCGTGGTTATCTTTTCTGCTTGCGCGATGATTTGCTCGCCCACCAGCAGACTTTCTCGGATCCAATGATAGGTTGGCCCACCAAGACGTATTTCCGGTGTATCCGCATATTGGCGTAAATAGCGGCGATATCGCTCACGGCTATGGGTTAACACATTGACCAGATAGGGTAGTGGCCGCCACTGGCCGGTACCAATAGCATAATAGTCGCGCAGCGTTTGATACCTTTCGGCCCAGTCGACAATGCGGTGAGCCAGCCAGCCGGGCATCGGTAAGTGGATACCAAACATCGGAGCACATAATGCTACCGCATTAAACACATCCGGTTCTCTGGCCAGATAACGCGTGAGAATTGCCCCCCCCATTGAATGAGCCAGGGCAAATCGCTGCTGATAATGGCTATCAGTTATTTCGCGCTGCACTAACTGCGCAAAATCCTCAATATAATCATCAAACTTAATCACATGACCACGGTTACCATCTTCAAGCAAGCGACCCGACCGCCCTTGCCCACGATGATCCAGCACTATCACATCATAGCCTTGCTGAAACAGATCATAAGCCACTTCAGGATATTTAACGTAACTTTCAATGCGGCCGGGCACCACCACCACCACTCGAGTGTGTTGTGGTGCACGAAAGCGGACATAGCGAATCGGAATATCATCGACGCCGATAAACTCATCCTCATCTCGCTGTTGCCAAAAATCTAACAGCGGCCCGTTAACAAAAGCAGCAAACTGCTCTTCACGCATTAACCAGCTATTGTCTAACGGCATAGCGTGGCTCGATATAGCATGACCTTGTAAATCATGACTGATGACATCCTTTGACCGGAATTGCTCAATGTTCAATACACCTGATATTCTGGTAAACCCAGTCGTTCTGTGAGCCATAGCACAACTATTAGCAATAGAGTATTGTGGCATAAATTTATGCATTCAGGGAGCTTTGCCGATGACCTTAGACTGGTGGTTAACCTATCTACTGACCACATTGATCCTCAGCCTGTCCCCTGGTTCTGGGGCCATTAACACCATGAGCACCGCCATCAGCCACGGTACGCGCGGGGTTGTAGCCTCAATTTGCGGACTGCAATTGGGATTAGCCGTGCACATTGTATTAGTTGGCGTGGGGTTGGGTGCACTGATTTCACAATCCTTGCTGGCATTTGAAATACTAAAATGGCTTGGTGCAGCTTACTTAATCTGGCTTGGGATTCAGCAATGGCGCGCTGCCGGTGCGCTGGATCTGCATGCGCTAGCCAACAGTATGCCGCGGCGAAAACTGTTTAAACGCGCGGTGTTTGTTAACCTTACCAACCCAAAAAGCATCGTTTTTCTGGCGGCATTATTCCCACAATTTGTGCTGCCACATCAACCGCAAGTGGCGCAATATCTGATTCTCGGCACCACCAGCGTGGTGGTTGATATTATTGTGATGATTGGTTACGCCACCCTTGCCACCCGAATTGCTGGCTGGATTAAATCACCACAACAAATGAAATTACTGAACCGGATATTTGGTGGCTTATTTATGCTGGTAGGCGCGTTATTGGCAACCGCCAGAAAAGTGTAATGCTAATTCAAACAAATGATTACCCAACCGGCATCATCTGCCAGTTGGGGCATTAATTAGCGCGATAAGATCAAATGGATACCAAAACCGGCAAACAGTACTCCCGCCAGCCCATCAATCCATTTTGATAAACGCTGATAGCCACGGCGCATCACCGGCAAGGCAAATACGCAGGCGACAATAGTGAACCAGACGAAGGTTTCACCAACAATCAGCACGAACAAGCCCCAGCGCGCACCCGCACTGACGTCATCGCCGACAAACAGTGAGAACACACTGCCAAAATAGATAACGGCTTTCGGGTTCGACAGATTAGTCAGGAAGCCGCGCAGGAAGGTCCGACCACGGGCGGGTAGTGCAACTTGAACCTCCCCCTCGCTACCATGACGTTTGGCTCGGGCAGATTTCAGCAGTTGCCACCCCATCCAGCACAGATATAGCCCACCACCGACCATAATAATCTGATGTAACCACGCCATTTTCTGCAAGATAAGGTTCAACCCCATCAGCGCCACACCAGCCCAGATAACAATTCCCAGCGAGATCCCGACCACCCCCATCATCGCCTCACGGCGCGAACGGCTGGCGGCGGTTTGCGAGACAAAAAAGAAATCCGGCCCTGGGCTCATTAATGCAACCAGATGGACCAGCGCAACGGTAAGGAATAGCATCAACATGATAGATTCTCATATACCCTGCGAACCGAAAATCGCAGGGGCGTTAGCGAAAGGCGACTGGTTAGTCGTCGTTGTTGTCTACATGGTCGCGGATCATCGCCATAAACGGCGCGCCAAAACGCTCCAGTTTGCGTTGCCCAACACCATTGACGCTCAACAGCTCGCTGGCAGTAATCGGCATCTGTTCCGCCATCTCCAGCAAGGTAGCATCGTTAAACACCACATAAGGCGGAATATTGCCTTCGTCAGCGATAGATTTACGCAACTTGCGCAATTTGGCGAACAACTTGCGATCATAATTGCCGCCATAAGATTTTTGATTAGCGCTACTGCGCACTTTCAGGCTCTGAATACGCGGCACTGCCAATTGTAACGGCAATTCAGCACGCAGAATCGGGCGAGCGGCCTCAGTCAGTTGTAACGCTGAAAACATTGCGATATTTTGGCTCAGCAACCCGAGATGGATAAGCTGGCGCAATATACTGACCCAGTGTTCGTGGCTTTGTTCGCGGCCAATCCCATACACTGATAACTTGTCATGACCCATTTCACGGATACGCTGGTTATTCGCCCCGCGCAGCACCTCGACAATATACCCCAGACCAAACCGCTGTCCGACACGATAAACACACGAGAGGGCTTTTTGTGCATCAGCCAGCCCATCGTAGCGCTTCGGCGGATCGAGGCAAATATCACAGTTACCACACGACTGCTGTTTACCCTCACCAAAATAGTTGAGCAGCACCAGACGACGACAAGTCTGCGCCTCGGCAAAAGCGCCCATAGCATTTAATTTATGCCGTTCAATATCTTGCTGTGCCCCTGCAGGTTTCTCTTCCAGACAGCGACGTAACCACGCCATATCCGCCGGATCGTACAGCAACACGGCTTCAGCAGGCAGGCCATCACGTCCGGCACGGCCGGTTTCCTGATAATAAGACTCGATAGTGCGCGGGATATCAAAATGCACCACAAAGCGGACGTTGGGTTTGTTAATCCCCATACCAAAGGCCACGGTCGCGACCACCACTTGCAGATCATCGCGCTGGAATGCTTCCTGCACCTGCCCCCGACGCTCGTTATCCAGCCCGGCATGGTAGGCCGCCACACTTAAGCCACGGCTCTGCAAACGGGCGGTGGTGTCTTCCACTGTTGCCCGGCTGTTACAATAGATAATGCCACTTTTGCCACGTTGGTCTTGCACAAAACGCCATAATTGATCGAGCGGTTTGAACTTCTCTACCAAGGTGTAACGGATATTGGGGCGGTCAAAACTGCTGACTTGAATCAGTGGCTGATCCAGATTAAGCAGACGAACAATATCCCCCCGCGTCGCGTCATCCGCCGTGGCAGTGAGCGCAATAACCGGTAAATCAGGGAAACGTTGCTTTAACTGGCCTAGAGCACGATATTCCGGGCGGAAATCATGACCCCATTGAGAAATACAGTGCGCCTCATCCACCGCCAATAAAGCCGGCCGCCACTGATACAATTGATCGAGGAAACTCTCCATGACCAAGCGTTCTGGGGCAATATACAACAGCTTAATCTGACCGCTACGGCAACCGTCCATCACGGCTAACTGTTGTTCACGCGTTTGCGATGAGTTTAAGCACCCCGCACCAACGCCGTAAGCCAGCAGTTGGTCGACCTGATCCTTCATGAGCGAGATCAACGGAGAGACTACCAGCGTCAACCCATCCGTCACCAGTGCCGGAATCTGATAACACAAGGACTTACCACCACCGGTAGGCATCACTACCAGACAGTCTTGCCCTGATAGGGTGGCGTTGATAATTTCCTGTTGTCCGGGCCGGAATTGCTGATAGCCGAAAGTATCTCGCAATACCTGCACTGCCAGTAATTCCCTATTTATCACTGCTGCGGTCGACACACTCTTCCCCAACTATAAGATCTGCACAGGCCGGTTAACCGGCCTGTGTCTGAAACTTTTCTAACGCCGGATGACGTTAAAGGACATCGTTTAACATGATACCCACACCCACCCGTGTTTGCCTAAAGTTATAGTCAATCATTGACTCACCATAGCCACTGAACACTTGGGTATAGAAACGAACATGCTTGGTGATAGGATAGCTCCAACCCATTTCTGCGCCGCCATAACCGGTATTCCAGTTATAATGGCCATCCACGCTGAATACACTGTCACCCAAGGCATAACCGACTTTCAGACGATAATAACCCATGTATTTATTGATATCCGGGTTGTCATCTTTCTCGTCGCTTTCTGGCAGACGATACCAAGGCTTCAAGTCAATTTCTAAATTGCCACGCTGTGCCATCACACGGGTGTAAACACGGTCCCAGCTACGTGAGGTTGGATCCGCTTTACCGTTAGACTGGTGGTTATAACCAAACTCTACTTCACGGAAAGTCCAGCCCGCCAACTCGTAATCAGTTGCCCATGCCAGGAACAGTTGCGGTTCATAGTTTGTTTCGCGGAATGGCGAGGACTCATCACTATTGGATGCCTGCCACCAAGAACGTTGAGTATAAGAAGCACCCAGTAATGAGTTATCACCGGCAATACCACGCCAAATAGGGAAACCTAAACTCAGTTGGAATTTAACTTCATCTCTCTTGGCATTTTCAGCCCAATCATAAGAGCTAATAGCATCTTTATTGATATTACTGGTATAGGTATATAACAGATAGTTTGTTTCATATGGATAAAGCAGAAACGGATTATCGTGATCCTGCAACATTGCCGCAATAATACTACCACGCACCTCAGGTGCATCATGAATCTTCTCAACCGTTGCAGCTTCTGCCTGTGCCAACGTTGGCACCAGTAACAGCGCTATCAGTATCCGCCAAAATCTTCCCATTATTCCCCCATCACCTTACGGATTATTTCTATTTGTAATGAAAACAGCTCATTCTACACACAAATGTTATCTGAGATTAGTGTTGTTTATATTTATGGCTTAACGGCTGGAAAACAACAAAGCAGAAGCATAAAATAAACAATTCGTTAACTCACACTATGATTGCTTATCGGCAACCAAGAAGAGAATAGGGAAAAATGCCAGCAACAACTTTAACGTTAGAGGATGCTCGCCGCATGATTGGCGAAGTATTTGTGTATCACATGCCATTTAACCGTGAGCTTGGTCTGCGATTAACCCGTTTCGAGCAAGATTACGCCGAGATTGCTTTCGATAATAATGACAAGTTAGTTGGCAATATTGCACAACAAATTTTGCATGGTGGCGTTATTGCCGCAGTGCTGGATGTGGCTGCCGGACTGGTGTGCGTTGGGAATAGCCTGGTACGCCATGAACCGCTCATTAAAGAACAATTGCAAATATATCTGGCTAAAATGGGCACTATCGATCTGCGTGTTGACTATCTACGCCCCGGCCGCGGCAAACATTTTATTGCCAGCAGCAGTATTTTGCGCAGTGGCAATAAAGTGTCGGTTGCCCGGGTTGAGCTGCATAATGAAAGCCAAATGCACATCGCTAGCGCAACGGCAACTTATCTGGTTGGCTGATTTACCCGTCAGCGGTGATGATTCGTAACGCGAAGTTAAGTACACTCACCGCATCTCCTTTCTTGTCCCGAGCTACACCATGGATAAACAACGAACCCGTCAGGGCATTTTATTTGCTCTGGCAGCCTATTTTATTTGGGGTATTGCCCCAGCTTATTTCAAGCTCATCCAGCAGGTGCCGGCTGATGAAATTTTGACTCATCGGATTATCTGGTCATTTTTCTTTATGTTGATCCTGCTAACTGTTAGCCGCAATTGGCCACAGGTACGCAGTGCCTGTAGAAACGGCAAACGCCTGTTATTGCTAGCAGTTACTGCTGTGTTGATTGCCAGTAACTGGCTGTTGTTTATCTGGGCGGTAAACCACAATCATATGCTGGAAGCCAGTTTGGGCTATTTCATTAACCCGCTAGTAAATGTGTTATTCGGCATGTTGTTTCTGGGTGAGCGTTTTCGTCGCATGCAGTGGGTTGCGGTGGCATTAGCGTTCGGCGGGGTATTGATTCAATTATGGCAGTTTGGCTCGCTACCGATAATCGCCCTGGGACTCGCGATAAGCTTTGCTTTATACGGTCTGATTCGTAAAAAACTCGGGATAGATGCCCAAACCGGCATGCTGGTGGAAACTATGTGGCTATTGCCGATAGCAGCGGTGTATCTGTTCTTTATTGCCGATAGCCCAACCAGCCACATGAGCACCAATGCGTGGTCGCTTAACCTGTTATTGGCAGCAGCCGGGGTGATTACCACTATCCCGCTACTGTTCTTCACCGCCGCCGCCACTCGCTTAAAACTATCGACATTGGGCTTTTTCCAATACCTCGGGCCAACGTTGATGTTTATTCTGGCGGTAACCTTCTACGGCGAAACCATTGGCAACGATAAAATGGTGACTTTCGCCTTTATCTGGGCGGCACTGTTGCTGTTCACATTGGATGCGCTCTACACCCAACGTAAGCGCCGCGCCTAGATATCAAGCCGACAAAACATGCCCGGTTACTCATCGAGTTATGATATTGATAACCAAAGAACTTGAAGTTGCAGGTAGGCTGCCAGTGAACTCATCCCGATGAGCTTACACAGTCAAGTGATTCGGGTGCGTGAACGCAGCTAACACCCCTGCAGCTTCAAGGGCGAAGGTTAGGTTAGAGCCAGTTCTTGCGCTTGAAATAGAGATACGGTGCTAAACCCGCGATAATCATCAAACTGATCGCGCCCGGATAGCCAAATGACCAGCGCAATTCCGGCATAAACTCAAAGTTCATCCCGTAGCTGGATGCCACCAGTGTTGGCGGCAGGAACACCACCGATACCACCGAGAAGATCTTGATAATCCGGTTCTGCTCGATATTGATAAAGCCCATTGCTGCCTGCATCAGGAAGTTAACCTTCTGGAACAGGGATTCATTGTGTGGCAATAGGGATTCGATATCGCGCAATACCTCACGGGCTTGCTCCAGTTGACCACTCGGCAAGCGGGCTTTACGTACCAGGAAATTCAGTGCTCGCTGGGTATCCATCAGACACAAGCGCACTTTCCAGCCGATATCTTCCTGTTCCGCTAAGGTAGACAACGCGGCGTCATATTCATCACCTTGCTGCCCTTCCATAATGACGCGACTTAAGGCTTCCAAATCGCTATAAATGTTTTCGATTTCATCGGCTAGCTGCTCAATTTTGGTTTCGAACAGATCCAGCAACAGCTCATAGGCATTGCCATCAACCAGTGTTTGGTTACGCGCCCGCATCCGATATAAACGAAAAGCCGGTAACTCGCGCTCACGCAGGGTATACAGGCGACCATCACGGATGGTAAATGCCACGGTTGAGTTACCCGCATGGTCTTCAGCATCTTCATAATAGAAGAAGGAGTGGATATGCAGGCCATCCTCATCTTCAAAGAAGCGAGCGGAAGCCTCGATGTCGTCCAACTCTGGCCGGGTCGCCAGGCTTTGCCCTAACTCAGACTGGACGCGTTCGCGCTCCCCTTCTTCCGGTTCAACTAAGTCGACCCAAATTGATGAGGTCAGATCATCTGACTCATCTGATTCATCCAGCTCCAAACGGGATAAGCGATTGTTACTTAATTTAAATGCGCTCAGCATGTGCCAAAACTCCCTTGCGGTGATGGATAGGGATAACGCATTGAAGCACAGAAACAGCGAGGTATTGAGAAATACTCTATGTTTCAGACCATAAGGAGATCTGACTCACAGCGACGGCTTAGCGGGGCCGCTGACAACCACGAAGGCTATCAGCAAATATGAGGATAGCCTTAGAAGTTGCACCATATGAACAGGTTATTGAGCCAGTATCTACTGGGTGTGTCCAAGGCGAATGTCCTCATCAAGAATAGTGCGCGCATGTTACGCCGAGAAGAAAAAGACTGTCAACCGGTTAAAAGTAGTTAATAGCTGAGCTTTATTTTTAGTTGTTACGGACACAACAGGCGATAACACATCTTGGCGGCAGCTATTTGGCATGAACTGGCTAAAAAGCAAAAAAAAACCGAAGCCAACATCGACTTCGGTTTTGTGTATCCTGCATCTTCATTTAGCCAAAAACCGGCAAAATTCACAAAACAGGCTTTCCCTTTGGTATTGGCAAAATATCAACGCTTTATATTTTTAAACTGTTTGGTGGTGTCCGTTAGTGCAATTTCAGTCGGCAGACGTTCCATCGAACTGGCACCATAAAAACCGTCACATTGCGGGCAGTTATCCATAATGTATTGGGCATCTTCTGGTGAGGAAATTGGCCCACCGTGGCACAGCACAATGATATCTTCACGTACCGCTTTTGCCGCCGCAGCCCAGTCATTAATCAGAGGCACACAGTCCGCCAGTTTCAGTGCCGTGTCCGCACCGATGTTACCGCCAGTCGTCAGCCCCATATGTGGCACAATAATGTCAGCACCCGCTTGTGTCATGGCAACCGCATCGGCGGCACTGAAAACATAAGGGGTGGTCAGTAAATCTTTTTCGTGAGCCAGGCGGATCATATCCACTTCCAAGCCATAACCCATGCCGGTCTCTTCCAGATTGGCACGGAAGTTACCGTCAATTAACCCAACGGTTGGGAAGTTCTGCACGCCAGAAAAACCCAATGCTTTCAATTGGTCCAAAAAGTGATCGAACTGACAGAATGGGTCAGTACCATTCACTCCCGCCAGCACTGGCGTATTTTTGACTACCGGCAGCACTTCTTTGGCCATATCGACCACGATTTCATTGGCATTCCCGTAGGCCAGCAAACCTGCCAGCGACCCACGCCCCGCCATACGATAGCGGCCTGAGTTATAGATAACGATAAGATCAATTCCACCAGCCTCTTCACATTTAGCTGACAGCCCTGTGCCCGCACCGCCACCGATAATCGGCTCACGGCGGGCAATCATTTCCCGAAATTTGGCTAAAATGGCCTGGCGTTGAAATTTTGGCATATGTTTCTCCACGAATAAAATGGCCCTAATGGGATGGGCTCTTTGTTATTTCTTTAAAGTTTTCTACTGCGGCCTGGGCAAATTCTGGGTCATTGATGTTGAACGGATAGTGCACCAAGCGGCGTTTATCAGTTTGAATGACGGTCTCTTCCAGCGTATCAATAAAGGCTTTCAACGCTTTTTCATCCCAGAATGGCTGGCCCGGCGCATCCAATGCTGAGAATCCGCCGGCTGGAATTAAGAAGCGCACTTCACCCTGACAACGATTGAGCTTTTCACCAATCCAGCGTGCCATTTGAATATTCTCTTGCTCGGTGGTGCGCATCAGTGTCACTTGGGCGTTATGTTTATAGAACAAGCGATCGGCATATTTAGCCGGAATAGTTGCCGGGCTGCCGAAGTTGACCATATCCAATGCACCGCAAGAGCCGACATACGGGATGTTGCTGTGAGCAATAGCATCGAAGCGTTCCGGCCCACAGGCCAATACCCCGTCAAATAACAGGTCGCAGACCTCGGTGGTGGTCAGATCAAGTGCCCCCGCCAGCAAGCCACTTTCGGCCAGTTTTTCCATGGCTTTGCCGCCGCTACCTGTGGCGTGGAATACCAAACAGTCATATTCGTCTGATAATGCGGCACTGACGGCCTGAATACAGGGAGTTGTCACACCAAACATGGTCAAGCCCAGCGCCGGTTTATCATCAACCAGTAACTCTTCTTTGGCGAAATAGACTGCTCCGGCAATCTGGTGAGCCGCATTACTCAGTACACGACGAGAAATACGGTTAAGCCCGGCAATATCGGTGACGGAATACATCATGGCGATATCACTGGCACCGATGTAACCTGAAACATCACCAGAAGCCATGGTAGATACCATCAGTTTAGGAATACCAATCGGTAAGCTTTGCATCGCCGGTGTAATCAGCGCGGTGCCGCCGGAACCTCCCAGACCTAATAACGCGGCCACATCATCACGGCTGGCAATAAAACGCTCAAAAGCGACGGCCATTGCACTTATCGCCCGCCCCCTATCACCACAGAACACCGCCTGACGCCCATCCGGGTGATAGCCCGCTACTGTCTCGGCAGAGATATCTGCGCCACTGGCTCGTTGGCCTTCTTTAGTCGATAAATCCACCGTGACCGTTGTTAGCCCGGTTGCTTTAATCAATTCACTGACATACGTCAGCTCTTCGCCTTTGGTATCTGTGGTAGTCGCGATAAAAATATGACGAGGCATCTGAACATCCTTCTATGAATGCGCGTGTAGCTCACTTCTTTTTATTGGAAGTTTATTTTCTACTTACAGCCGAACAACGAAGCGAGTTGGTTAAGATAGAATCATATTGAGACTAGAGTATCATTTTCGCAAAGGGTACTGCTGTTTTTTGAGACTGGAGTCTCAAAATTAGTTTGCAGGTGAAATGCATTCATGGCGATTTGTGCGGTCGGTTTGTTATAGTGAGCGCAGATACTCGTTATTGACCATGGAGTGACCGTGCATAATCAGGATAAACAGGAGCGCGCCTCTCCATCACTGACCACCATCAAAGCCAGAACCCGGCGGTTACTGATCGATACGGCGATGTCGATGTATGAACAAGGGACATTTCCGTCGATAACAGACGTAGCAAATGCGGCGCAACTCTCGCGCGCTACGGCTTATCGTTATTTCCCGACGCAAAGTGCGTTGGTTTCTGCCATGGTCGATGAAAGCCTTGGGCCGATATTGGCATGGCAGCCTACCCAACCAGATGCCCGGCAACGCATTGCGGAACTGCTCTCTTTTGCTTATCCACGCATGTTGCAACACGAAGGTGTACTTCGTGCCGCGCTGCATCTGTCATTGCAACAATGGGCGGCTGACCGCAGCAATCCTAACAGTGAAGAGAAGTTGGTGCGTGGTAACCGTAAGCGGTTATTGAAGCTGGCTGTCGAGCCGCTGGAAGGGAAGTTGTCACCGGAAGCCTTGCAACGGGTGATCTATGCTTTCTCGTTAATCTATGGCTCAGAAGTGTTTATGGTGCTGAAAGATATTTGGCATTTGGATGATGCGGGTATTCAAGATGTGACGCAGTGGATGGGGAAAGCGATTTTGTTGCAGGCTGAAACCGATGCCAGGCAAGCGCCTCAGGATGAGAGCCGCTAATGCCGCGGCTACATTAATTACCCAAAGTTATTGGCGTTGCAGCAAGGCAGCAAATGAACGCATCCCGATGAGCTTACACAGTCAAGTGATTCGGGTAAGTGAGTGCCGCTAACGCCGCTGCGGCGTCAAGACCGCAGGGTAAATTTATACAGCCTCTAATCGGGCGTAAGCCGCGACCAACCACTTAATCCCCTCTCCGGGGAAAGCGATTTGCAACCGGCTGTGTTCGCCGCTACCTTCCAGATTAACCACGGTACCTTCACCAAATTTAGGGTGACGCACCCGTTGACCCAGTGAGAAACCACTGTCATTTTCATTCATCGGCGTCCCCATATTGCGGTGGTTAACCGGGCGAGAAACCGTTGCACGTAGCCGTACTTCTTCGACGCATTCCTGCGGCAGTTCGCCGATAAAACGGGATGGCCGATGATTCACTTCTTTGCCGTACAGACGGCGGCTCTCTGCATAGCAAAGAGTCAGTTTCTGCATCGCGCGGGTGACCCCAACATAGGCCAGTCGGCGCTCTTCTTCCAAGCGGCCACCTTCATCCAGTGACATCTGGCTCGGGAACATCCCCTCTTCCATACCCACAATGAACACCTGTGGGAACTCCAAGCCTTTCGCGGAATGGAGAGTCATTAATTGCACTGCATCCTGATAAGCATCGGCCTGCCCCTCTCCCGCTTCCAGCGCCGCATGAGACAAAAATGCCTGTAGTGGCATCAGATCCTGATCTTCATCCTGATAACTGTATTGGCGGGTCGCATTGACCAACTCTTCAAGGTTCTCAACGCGCGCCTGACCTTTTTCACCTTTTTCTTGTTCGTACATCGACCACAAACCGGAATCACGAATCACCCGGTCACTTTGGACATGCAACGGCATATCCGCCGTTTCATGAGCCAGGGAGTCGACCAGCTCAACAAACCGTTGCAGTGCAGAGGCTGCGCGGCCTGCCAGCACTTTTTCCTGCAACATGGCACGGGTTGATTGCCACAGCGTTAGCTGACGGTCACGGGCGGTTTGGCGCACCACATCTAAGGTACGATCGCCAATACCGCGAGTAGGTGTATTGACCACTCGCTCAAAAGCAGCATCATCATTACGGTTGGAAATTAGCCGCAAATAAGCCAGTGCATCTTTAATCTCCTGACGGTCGAAGAAGCGCTGACCGCCATAAATACGGTACGGCATCGCGGTCTGCAATAGTGCTTCTTCCAAAACGCGCGATTGGGCGTTGCTACGATACAAGATGGCACAATCATTCAGAGCACCACCGTTGTCCTGCCAGGCTTTGATGCGGTTAACCACAAAGCGCGCCTCATCCAGTTCGTTAAAGGCGCAATAGAGTGAGATCGGTTCGCCTTCGGCACCGTCCGTCCACAGATTTTTCCCCATGCGGCCATCATTATTGGCAATCAGGGTATTTGCTGCCGTCAAAATATTGCTGGTAGAACGGTAATTCTGCTCCAACCGGATGGTTTCAGCGCCGGGGAAATCTTTCAAAAAGCGCTGGATATTTTCCACCTGCGCCCCACGCCAGCCATAGATTGATTGGTCATCGTCACCGACAATCATCACATTAGAACGGTCGCCTGCCAGCAGACGAATCCAGGCGTATTGGATATTGTTAGTATCCTGAAACTCATCCACCAAAATGTTGGTGAAGCGTTCACGATAATGATTAAGAATATGGGGTTTGTTTAGCCACAATTCGTGTGCTCGCAGCAACAGCTCGGCAAAATCCACCAGACCGGCGCGGTCACAAGCTTCCTGATACGCCTGATAGATACGCAGCCAGGTGGCTTCAACCGGATTGCCATAGCTCTCAATATGCTGTGGTCGTAATCCTTCGTCTTTTTTGCCGTTGATGTACCACATCGCCTGACGCGGTGGCCATTGTTTATCATCTAAATTCAGTGCTTTAACCAACCGCTTTAATAACCGTAGCTGGTCGTCGCTGTCGAGAATCTGAAAATCCTGCGGCAAGTTGGCATCCATATGGTGAGCGCGCAGCAAGCGGTGCGCCAACCCATGGAAAGTCCCAATCCACATTCCGCCCTGACTGGTGCCAATCAAGTGTTCAATACGGTGGCGCATTTCGGCCGCCGCTTTATTGGTGAACGTCACTGCGATAATTGAGTACGGAGACGCATTTTCTACTGATAACAACCAGGCAATGCGATGAACCAGCACCCGGGTTTTGCCACTGCCTGCACCGGCCAGGACCAACAGGTTGCAGCGTGGCGCAGCCACGGCTTCGCGTTGTTTTTCATTCAGGCTGTCGAGCAGATCAGAAACGTCCATAGGCACCGTTTATCGGGTAAGGGAAAATAGCGAAATCGCCGAGTATTCGGGTATTTTGCCACCATTCCACTGTGAATTTATACAGATTTATTGCAGGGGATTATAGCAATGCTGTCAGGGAAGCCAACTGAGAAATCTCAATATGTGGCAATAAGCGGCTATCACTGGCTGTCATCAGGTTCTGCTGACGGTCATTAATCCAGCAAGCCTGCATACCGCAACGTAGCGCGCCGGCGACATCGGTAGTCAAATCATCACCCACATGCAGAATCTGTTTGAGTGGGATATCCAGATGGTTTGCCGCTTTATGGTACATATCGCGAAAAGGCTTGGCACGGCCATGGGGGCCGGAACGCAGCACAAACTGGAAGTATCGATCCAGACCACAGGCTTTAGGATCGGCATTGCCATTGGTGATAGCCACCAGCGGATAATGCTCCGCCAGCGCGCTCAAAGTGTCATGGGTGGCCGCTGGCACATAAATACGGCTACGCCATAGGGCAAAATTCTCCATGGCTGCATCAGCGCCACATTGCGCCTCAGACTTACTTAAGCCATGACGTATCAAGCCCAGTTCAATCGCATGCCAACGCCACTGGGTAACATCGTGGTAGATGCCCGGGTCCTGCGCCAGCAATTCAGCGCGAAAACGGTGAAAATCAGCGGCCTGTAACTGCGCCAGATTGGGATGATACTGCTGTAAGAATGCCACCGACTCTTGTTCAGTGCGGGTAATCACTGGCCGATTATCATACAGGGTGTCATCCAAATCGAAGCTAATGGCGGAAATACTCTCGAGTGGGCGATAAAAATGCATCAGGATTTGCCTCGTTTGGCGCGTGGATGAGCAGCATCATACACTGTCGCCAGATGTTGAAAGTCGAGATGAGTATAAATTTGTGTGGTCGTCAGATTGGCGTGGCCCAGTAGCTCCTGCACCGCGCGCAAATCACCACTGGATTCCAACATGTGAGTGGCGAAAGAGTGGCGCAATTTGTGTGGGTGAATATGGCTGCTGACACCTTGCTTTACACCCCATTCGGCAAAGCGTTTTTGCACATTGCGCGCTGAAATTCGCTTACCGGTATTGGCTAAAAAGATAGCATCGTCAACAGGTTCAAATAACTCGCGCAGTTCCAGCCAATGCTGTAACCAGGTCACTGCGGTCCTGCCAATCGGTACTTTACGCTCTTTACTGCCTTTCCCCATCACCCAGACTTCACCGCTGGCTAAATCTACGTGTTTGCAGTTCATGCCAACCAGTTCGGATAGACGCAAACCCGCGCCATACATCACTTCCAGCATCGCCCGATCACGGACCGCCAAGGGATCATTGAGGTCGATATCCAACAGTTTATCGACCTCATCGACATCGATGTTTTTTGGCAGATGGCGGCCTGAACGCGGTGTACTCACCCCTTTTGCGGGGTTGGCCTGCAATACGCCCTGACTCACCAGCCAATCAAGAAAGCTGCGCAAAGCTGAGAGGCGCAGCGCAAGGCTTGAGGAATGTAAACCGGCACGTTTACTGCGAGAAACCAGTGACCGCACCTGAGCCGCGTCAAGCTGCTGCCAGTGCGCCAGGCCCATTTGCTCGCCCATTTCCATGAGTGCCTGTAGCTGGCGTCGATAACTGGTAATAGTCAGTGGACTGAGCTGACGCTCAACTTTGAGATAACGCAAGAAAGCCTCTACCTGCGGGGCAAGTGAGGCACTGAATTCGGTCATACCGGCTCTATCCAACGCTCCAGCAGGCTCGGCAATAACGTCGATAACTGATTCAGCATCACGGTACCCATGCCCTGCTGATAATGTTGCGTATCACGGCTGCTGAAGATAATGACACCTAGATCGCCATCTTTGCCCAGTAACGAGAGTGCGACCGACCCTACCTGCTTGGCCTGAGGCAATAACAACAGCAGTTCCGGCCCGTTCAAACCGCCCAGATAATGGTTATCGCTCCCCAAACGCTGAATACGTAGTGGCTCGAAGGCGTGACGGGCAAGTGCCAAATGGGTGAAATCAGACGGCGCACCAATATGCCAGCGGTCACTGAATAAGCGCACATTAGCACCTGCCAAGCCGAAGTCGCGTGCCCAGCGCTGCAAGCGATTAAGCATATCTTGCAAGCTGCTGGCCGCAGCCAAATTGCTTTGTAGTTGCAGCAAGCGATTAAACAACACTTCATTCAAGCCCGCCTGCTCCATTAGCAAGGTGATCTCTTCTTCCAACTGACCAATCTGATTACGTTGTCGCCCTAGCTGCCACTCCACCAGCGAGACACTGCCGCGAACAGGATGAGGAATATGCATCTGTTCGACCAGACGGGCATTGCGGATAAAAAAGTCAGGGTTTTGCAATAAGTACTGCATGACAGCATCGTCGTCCAACTCGATGCCAGCTAACGCCTGCTCCTCATAACTTTTCATTTAATACCCGCCATAATGAATATTTATACCCTAAATAATTCGAGTTGCATGAAGGCGGCCAACACACATGCAGCTTGAAGTATGACGGGTATACTATAAATGAATGAAGCCATCATACACATGTGTTGCCGGCCCGGTCATATACAGTGGGTGGCCCGGCCCTTTCCAACTGATATGCAAGCTGCCACCTGGCAGTTCAACATGAACCTCTTCAGCCAACAACTCTTGCTGGATCCCCACCGCCACTGCTGCACAAGCACCGCTACCACAGGCTTGCGTTTCGCCAGCACCGCGCTCATATACCCGTAAGTGTATATGCTCGCGGCTAACCACCTGCATAAAACCAATATTAGCCCGTTCGGGGAAGCGCTCATGGCTTTCCAATACTGGACCCAGCAAGGCAACATTAGCAACCGAAACATCATCAACCTGCATCACACAGTGAGGATTGCCCATTGATACCACGCCGCACAACACCGTATGTTCCGCCGCGCGTAAAATGTAGGTTTTCTCTGCTTTAGTTGCTCTGAAAGGCACCGTTTGCGGGTCAAAATTGGGTTCGCCCATATTGACACAAACCAGCTCGTCTTCAGTAACACTCAATATCATGCGGCCAGTTTGGGTACTCACACTGATATCACGTTTATTGGTCAACCCTTTCAACCGAACAAACCGGGCAAAACAACGTGCACCATTGCCACACTGAGAAACTTCGCTGCCATCGGCATTAAAAATACGGTAGTGAAAATCCAGCTCAGGATCATAAGGCGGTTCAACCACCAGCATCTGATCAAAGCCCACGCCAGTGTGCCGGTCTGCTAATCGACGAATTAACTCCGGCGAAAAGTAAACATTTTGGGTAACTGCATCGACAACCATAAAGTCGTTGCCAAGACCGTGCATTTTGGAGAACTGCATTTCATACTCCGCTGACTTTCATTTACCGGCTAAATTTGGCACGGGCAAATTAAATACTGACTCAATCTGGCTGCGATAAAAATAATTACTGCGGCCCGGCAATAGATTTTGTCTGGTTGGTACCTGACAGGTCCTGCTGGTTTCGCTCTACCTGACCACTATCCGGTTGCGCGGTTTCTACTTTTGGTTTGTCAGCGGGTGGAAAATATAACGGGCCTTTCAAGCCACAACCCGCCAGTGCGAATACCATCATCGCAGCCAGCGGCCAACATAATTCTTTTTTCATTTTTAACGCCTGTAAATTGTTTTAGCACCTATTATACCCAAAGAATCTGGCGTTGCAGGTTGGCCGCAAACGAATCCCAATGCGCTTACATCGGTAATTGATTCGGGTGAGTGCACACTGCTAACCCCTGCGGCTTCAAGTATGAAGGGTATAATCGCATTAATACTTGTGATTCATGCGTTCATGCTCTCTATAATCGCAGGTGGATCATGAAAAGCAATAGGAATCGAATATGAACGATAGCGAGTTTCATCAGTTAGCCGATCAATTGATGCTTTACATTGAAGAGACACTGGATGGTTTTAGCGGCGATAGTGATGTCGATTATGAAACTAATGGCGGGGTGATGACCCTGACATTCGAAAATGGCAGTAAGATTGTTATCAACCGCCAAGAGCCACTGCATCAGGTATGGTTGGCGACTAAAGCAGGTGGTTACCATTTCAATTATCGTGAAGGCCACTGGTATTGCTCACGCAGCGGCGAAGAGTTCTTCGCCAAATTATCGCAAGCGGCTAGCGCGCAGGCGGGTGAAGAGGTGAGTTTTATCTAGTCGCATGCGGCTTCAAGGACACAAGTCATTCCCCAAAGTCATTGGAGTTGCAGGTAGGCAGCCAGCAAACGCATCCTGATGAGCTGACTCAAGTCAGTGATTCGGGTAAGAGCGCGCAGCTAACACCCCTGCGGCTTCAAGGACACAAGTCATTCTCCAAAGTCATTGAAGTTGCAGGTAGGCAGCCAGCAAACGCATCCTGATGAGCTGACTCAAGTCAGTGATTCGGGTAAGAGCGCGCAGCTA
>NZ_JAZGQA010000079.1:0-19456 GCF_048593855.1 Yersinia sp. 2542 StPb PI | reverse complement strand
AAAACCGTTGCCTCTAGAGAGGCAACGGTGAGAGGGACAATCAACTTAATATCTTGATATATAGAAGGACGTTGAGGTATCTGATTTACAGGCGATCAGCCAGATATGTTAGCGTGTAGCCTGCGTGACGGTCGTAATTTGTTGCATCCACATCACCAAGTACTTTCTCTCGTCTAGGAACCAGAATCATTGCCCATAGATATGGTAGATAACCTGCCGGAAGTGTGTTCCCAGATTAACCTCAGCCTGTATAGTTAAAGACTGTCTGATTCAGCAATACCGTCATCCGCCAATGCGTGGCTGATGCTATTCACCACCGTATGGGGGGCGAGTTTTATCTCTGCCAGCACTTTTCCGGTTTTTGGGGTGCCTTTATAAACGTAAAGTGACGCGACTGGCTCACTGTCATCGTTTGTTCCGACTGAAACCTGATAACTGGTATCACCATTTCTGACTGTGAATATCTGATTACTCTGATACGCATAAGAGGTATTACCCATCGGAACGGTGATATTCATCTCTTTACTTTTTGTGCTGGTCTTACCAAAAGAGTAAGACACGGACAGGGGTGATAATGCAGATTTCCACTTCCTTTTTATGGTTAAGTGTCTGCGCATAAAAAACAGGTTTTGCACGGGTCTTGCGGAGTGGCTTCGGTGCTTCTGCATGGGCAAGCGTTACTGATGAGAGTAAAAGCCCCGCGCTTAGCAGCCAAAACCGACGATACTTTTTAATACTTTTATCATTTTTACACACCCACTTCCGATAACATGACATAAATATCCCTGCCTCTGACTTCAATGGTCAGAGGTTCCTTATTGTCGGTATTCATCAATACCTTCCCGCTACATGTTCTGGGTGACAGTAGAGCAAGCGCTTTGTGCAAGTTGTTCTGTGCCTGGCTGCTTTTTAAGTTGGTCACCGACTATCATCGACGGAACAGTACACATCAGCCATACCTGCAACAAACGCCAAGGTTCAGGGGGTCATTGACGCTGTTGTGTTGGTATAACCTGGCAATGGCATTGACCTGACTGAATGGGACGGGTTGCATTTTCTGCGAACAGAGACACTGATACTGTTGCTACAGGGACGGAGCACACTTGTTATGTGCCGGTGCTGTCGCCTGGCTATCTCATGGACATACTGAGCACTGGAAGTTTTTTGCAGCAGTACGGCCTGAAAGGAGGAGTGAAAACTAATGGCCTACAGGTAAAGAACTAAAAGGCCATCTGATGACACATTAATCAGCAATGCCCTGCTTTTGTTGTTGAATATCTTGTTCAATACCATCTCGTACATCTTGTGGGATTTTCAGTGCGTCACCTAATGCGGCAAGGTAGCTGCGCTCCATAAAATGGTCCACATCAATAACGGCACAACTGAGAAAATAGAGCTCCAGCACTTCTTCTTCATTTTGTATTTCACGGGCCAGTAATTGAGGATCTAACGGTCTATCAATCGCTTGTTGCACCAGACGTTCGCCCTGTTCACCGATACCCGCTTCCTGCATATTTTGTTCAATAATGCGTCGCTCTTTGGCATCAATGTGCCCATCACTTTTGGCAGCAAATACCAGTGCCATAACCAATCGCTGCACACGCTGGTCTACAGGTGCTGCTTGCTGACCATACTGTGAACCATCTGGATGATTCTGACGGATCCTATCTTTATATTTATTCCATAACACGGTACTGAGTACTGCGCCGCCACCGGCAAGTAACGCACTGGTACCGTATTTGCTCAACAATTTGCGTGATGATTTACTTCCAACCAGTAAGCCAGCAAGGCCGCCTAAGGCGCCGGGCACTAACATATTACTCAGGCTAGAACCGCCTTCGTTACTCTTTTTCGTTACCTGTCCAAGCATGGATTGTAATTGTTGTATCAAGTTATTCATAATCGCCATCAGATAGAGTGGAATAATTACTTCGAGCATAAAGCAACGAATGTCAAGATGTGTATGGGGAGGTAAAAACAGGGATCGATACACCAGCAGCGGCTTGTCAGCTAGTGCTGCAAACTACTGTAACGCCGAGGTCATGTTTTCCTGCGCAATGCAGTTTATGCCGATGATCAGTACTTGTTGATTGCCGGGCAATCGCATCAGAACCTCCGTCAGGAGGGTACCCCTCCTACGGCCCTGCTTCCAGCATGGCGTGCGGGTCAGCACATCAGGTCATTGTGTGTTCAGGATAATCAGGGTTAATACCGGTTTTTATATCGCTCCTGACTGCGGTAACGATTACGGACTTCTCGCCGCCGCTCTCTTGGTGTTCCCTGTGATTTCAGTAAACACTGTTCACGTCGCCGAGCAATCTGTTCCCATTCAGTATCATCAGGGCAGTGGTCCATGACAGTAAGCCACTGTGTCGCAGCCCTGCGCCAGAATCCGGCCAGTTCTAAATCGGTCGCTTTTTGTATTAACGTTTCAATACTCACTGCACTCTTTAATTCAGCCAACTGGCATCACTCCACGCTGGGTTGTGTATCACTTCCCCTAAGTCCTAAAACTTGACAGTAAAAAAAACGATATTGGCTTTTTCTGCAAGAGAACGAAGCCATGGCGCATAAAAACATATCACTTACTTTGTCTGTGGCGAATGATAACTATAGTGAGTTGATAAGATTAACTGATCAATATCGACTGATTGATCTGCATAATCGATTTCATAGACTCATTTTCTGACCGTATTCTTACGGGTGCTAACACGGGGAAAGGTGAGTCCTGCGCAGACGGGGCTATACTCAAACAGGATATTATGCTTGTACTCATTACATGTTGGCGAATGTATTTCTCAACGTTAATGGGGGCTCATTTGCATAAGTTTGCCACTCATATCTTTTTGTAGACTCATTATAATTCACAATGACGTTGCCCATCGATAAGTCATTTTTACGTTATTAGAGGTTAATTGATTCACGGCAATAATAGATAAGCCTCTTGTGAACCTATCGGGTTCTAAAATCCTCCGAATACACATCACATTTCTGGAAAAAATATCTATAGGCATATTCCTACAATGATTCTCATAAACGCTCAGTTTAATTTTTATGATGTTTATTAATCTCTTTGTTCGTAGAGGGTTACCTTTCTGTTGTGAGAAATGTCTTACACATCATGGTGATGATCTGTTTTTTATGAATGTTTAAAATTTACTTTTTGTTACATTTAACTCGTTGGTGTTAGATGGCTAATGTTTCTACACTGCGCGCACTGGTATTTAATTGATATGCTAATGTGTGTGAAAAATACCTGTCTGATACTGTTTCATGCCATCCGATGAATGGATAGGGATATCTACAAAGAATGTTTTTACTTTAATACCTACTGAGCTAATCAATGGGTGGTGAATGTTGTGCCGGGTAATGTAGATTATTTTTATTCATTTGCTCTGTGGTGGATTTCTTAAGTTTCCTTCCCCTAATAAGGAAAGTCGATGTCCTCTTCAAGCTTCCAAAATGAGATACCTAAAGCACGCATTAATATTAAGCTTGACCTGCATACAGGTGGCGCTCAAAAGAAAATGGAGCTGCCTTTAAAGTTGTTGGTGATGGGTGATTACAGCAACGGTCAGGAACAGCGTCAGCTGTCCGAACGTGAAAAGCTCAATATCAACAAAAATAATTTCAACAGTGTTTTGGCTGAATTCCAACCTAGTTTGAAGCTCTCAGTACCCGACACGCTGGCAGGTGATAACACCGATACCGCAGTATCCCTGATCTTCAACGACATGAAAGATTTCGAGCCGGAAAGTGTCGCCCGTCAAATCCCACAACTGCGTGCCTTGCTGGCAATGCGCAATCTGCTGCGTGATCTCAAGTCCAATCTGCTGGACAACGCCACCTTCCGTCGTGAGCTGGAAAACATCCTCAAAGACGAGGCACTGAGCGATGAGCTGCGTGCTGAACTGGCTGCATTGGCCCCCAAAGACTGTTAATCGCCGGATTGGCTGCTTGTAGAAAGAAGAAAAGGAACATGCTGATGTCTGTACAGGAAAACAGTGCGCAGGGTACTGCGACGACCGTATTAGAAAAGAACAACCCTGTAGCCCAGGGGGTTTATGCCTCTTTGTTTGAAAAAATCAATCTGAGTCCAGTCTCCTCATTGACGGGTCTGGATGCTTTCCAGAATAACGATACCATGGCGGAAGCGACCACTGATGAGCGTGTCACCGCCGCCGTCAGTGTCTTTTTAGACCTGCTGAAGCAATCGTCGAAGAAAGTGGAAAAACTGGATAAAACCCTGCTGGATGGCCACATTGCGGCGCTGGATGATCAAATCAGTCGCCAGTTGGATGCGGTGATGCATCACCCTGATTTCCAACGGGTGGAATCGACCTGGCGTGGCGTAAAATCCCTTATCGATCAAACCGATTTCCGTCAAAACGTCCGTATCGAACTGCTGGATATCAGTAAAGATCATCTGGTGCAGGATTTTGAAGACGCCCCTGAAATCGTGCAAAGCGGTCTCTATACCCAGACTTACATTCAGGAATACGACACCCCCGGTGGCGAGCCGATTGCAGCAGCCATCTCCAACTACGAGTTTGACCGTAGCCCGCAAGATATCGCGTTATTGCGCAATATCTCCAAGGTAGCCGCAGCGGCCCATATGCCGTTTATCGGCTCAGTTGGCCCTGAGTTCTTTGGTAAAGAGAACATGGAAGACGTGGCGGCTATCAAAGATATCGGTAACTACTTTGACCGTGCCGAATACATCAAGTGGAAAGCCTTCCGCGACTCGGATGATTCCCGCTATATCGGCCTGACCATGCCGCGCGTGCTGGGGCGCTTGCCTTACGGCCCGGACACGGTGCCGGTACGCAGCTTTAACTACGTAGAGCAGGTGAAAGGGCCGGACCATGACCGTTATCTGTGGACCAACGCCTCGTTTGCCTTTGCCGCCAATATGGTGAAAAGCTTCATCAAAAACGGTTGGTGTGTGCAGATCCGTGGCCCGCAGGCCGGTGGCGCGGTGACCAACCTGCCTATTCACCTGTACGATTTGGGTACCGGTAATCAGGTCAAAATCCCGTCAGAAGTGATGATCCCGGAAACGCGCGAATTTGAGTTTGCTAATTTGGGCTTTATTCCGCTGTCGTACTACAAAAACCGTGATTACTCGTGCTTCTTCTCGGCCAACTCTGCCCAGAAGCCTGCGCTGTATGACACCGCTGATGCCACTGCCAACAGCCGTATTAATGCCCGCTTGCCGTATATCTTCCTGTTGTCACGCATTGCGCATTATCTGAAGTTGATCCAGCGCGAGAACATCGGTACTACCAAAGACCGCCGTCTGTTGGAGTTGGAACTGAATAACTGGATCCGCACGCTGGTGACGGAAATGACTGATCCGGGCGATGATTTGCAGGCTTCCCATCCACTGCGTGATGCGAAAGTCACGGTAGAAGATATCGAAGACAACCCAGGTTTCTTCCGCGTGAAGCTCTATGCCGTACCGCACTTCCAGGTTGAAGGCATGGACGTGAATCTGTCATTGGTTTCGCAGATGCCGAAGGCGAAAGCCTGATTGCCCTTTGTCCTTGAAGTTGCAGCGTTGTTGGCTGCCTTCTTTCCCCCAGTCATTGACGTTAGTCAACGCCTGGGGATTCGTTTAGTTGCCATCTAGCTGCAACACCAATGACGTTGGGCATGATTGTACGCAAGGAAGTACCGATGAAGATTTATCGTCCGCTATGGAATGACGGAGCCTTTTTAGCCCCGCAACAATTCCAGCAACAGGCCCGCTGGGACGCCTACGTGGCAGACGGCGTGGCACATATGACATTGGCATCCCCATGGGGTGTCATTGATGCGGCATTCGACAGTGGATCGTTGGCGCTTTCCCGTCTGAATGCACTTCGACTGGTGGTTCGCTTTCCTGATGGCACGCTGATTGATTCTGAACGGGCGGATAACCTGCCTCCCGCCTGCGATTTATCTGCAATTTCAGACCGTGACGTGGTCGATGTGGTGCTGGCATTACCGTTGCTGTCGGCCAACGGTGGCAATCTGGATGATGGTCAGGACAGCGCGCGCCCTCGCCGCTGGCAGCAGGAGTGGGTCACGGTACAGGAGCTTGCCGGTCATGAGCGTACTGAGCTGGCGATAATGCGCCACGGGGTCACGCTGCGTTTTGCTCATCAGGAAAACAGTGCTTATCTGACCTGTCCAGTGGTGCGCTTGATGCGCAATGCCCAGGGGCAGTGGATGCAGGATGAGAATTTCATTCCACCGATGCTGTCGCTGGCGGCAAGTCAGGTAGTGCTGACTGAACTGGGGGATTTAATCCACCGTCTACAGGCGCGTCGACGTCGCCTGATGGCCATGCGGCGTGAAAGTAACGAACGGATGGCAGATTTTGCGGTGGCCGATGTGTCGCTGTTCTGGTTGCTGAATGCGTTAAACAGTGCTGAGCCGGTACTGATGGAGCTGTATCAGACGCCTTCCCGCCATCCCGAACTGTTTTATCGCGAACTGGTCCGCCTCGCCGGTAGCCTGCTGACATTTTCCCTTGAACATAAAGCTGAAGACATTCCGCTGTATCAGCATGACGCACCTGAGCAGGTTTTCCCGCCGTTGTTCACCTTGCTTGATGCCCTGCTCGAGGCCAGCTTGCCGTCCCGAATGGTGGCGATTGAACTGGCTCACGAGGGGCAATTCTGGACCGGTTCATTGCATGATGCTCGTCTGCGTGAAGGGGCTGATTTCTATCTCTCGGTTCGCTCTTCGATCCCCAACCATCTGTTGCAAACTCAGTTCCCGCTGTTGTGTAAGGCTGGCAGCGTTGAGGATGTGTCAGATGTGGTTAACGTGGCACTCAACGGTGTGGCGATGAAACCGCTGTCTCATGTTCCGGCTGCTATCCCGCTGCGTCTGGAAAATCAGTACTTTGCCCTTGACCTCAAGGGGCCAGCCGCGCAGGCCATGCTGGATGCGGGGAACTGTGCTTTCTACACCCCAGGTTCGCTGGGTGATGTCAAACTCGAACTGTTTGCGGTGCTACGCTCATGAGCAAAATAAATACGTCTGTGGTTGATGCAGTCTTTTATCCCTGCTGGCTGATGGTCAGCCAGTTGCGTAACGGTCAGGAGGTTGAGGACGGAGAAGCCTTGTACCGCCGTGCCTGTGCGTGGATTGACAGCGCACGCGATACGCTGTCGCGTGCCGGTTTCAGCGAAATCAGTTGCGACCATATGCTGTACACCCAATGTGCGTTACTGGATGAAAGCGTCCTGAACCGTCAGAAACAGGACAGCGGTTATACCAAATGGCTGAAAGACCCGCTTCAGGCCCGCTACTTCAATACCCTGAACGCGGGTGAAGAGCTGTGGGAGCGGATCCGCACGGTGTTGCAGGAACCGGCACCGGACACGGCGGTACTGACCTGCTTTTACCGTGCGCTAACCTTGGGATTTGCCGGTCGTTACCGCGAACAGGGTGACGAGCGCAGAGAAGATGTGGTGCGTAAGCTGAGTTTGCTGGTACCGCCGTTTGCCTCTTCACAGGAAACACCGGTGGTCTCACGCTCATTGCGTTTGCGCTCTGGGCGCAAGACCTATTGGCTCTTTTGGGGGGCGGGCGTCGTCATACTGGTTGCTCTGTGGTTCACGTTGTCCACTCGGTTGACGCACATGGTGTCTCAACTGACAGGGATGCACTAGCGGATGCGCGGATTAACACAGTTACTCCTGCTACTGCTGGGGGCATGCCTGGCACTGTGGCTTATCCTGGGTTTCTGGCCGTTGGGAATGGGCAGTCGTGTGGCACTGAGCATGTTGGTTGTCATCCTCTGTGCTGCGGTCGGTTACTTTCAGTGGCGCAAGTACAACGGCAATAAAGTGGCTCACCAATCCATTGCCGATTCAACACTGCCACCTGAAGATTTTCAGGGCGCGGTAGTACTGGTTTGTGGTGACAGCGATGCCCTGTTTCCCCCCTCGGCATCTTTTCGTGAAACGCGTCAGGGTTGGTATCTGGCAGTGAAGCTACCAGAACAACTGCCAATACTCGCGCAACATCTGGCGGCTGAACGCCCGGCGCTGATTGCGCAGATCTCGGTATTACTGACTATCGTGCCAGAGCAACATCAGAGCCTGGATGATTTTTCACAATCCCTGCGTGCCTGGCAACGGGCTATCGTGCAGTGCAAAGGATGGCTTGGGGGGATCCCTCCGGTCTGGTTAGGCACCTGGCTTTCACCACCGGTGGCTTCATCTGCGCAGGCCGAACGGTGGTATACGGTCACTCCGGGGCAGAAAGGCATTCAGGTTCAAGAAGCGGGGGCAGGCATCATGCCGCTGGTTCAATGGAGTCAGTATCAAGAGTCCTGCAACGTTCAGGAAAGGTTGAGCACCGTGTTCTGGATGGAGAGTCTTCTGTCCTGGCTTGATGAACATGTTCTGAGCATCCTGACACAGCGGCAAGGGGATGTACCTGCGCTTATCCCGTGCGCATGGGGCTGCTGCTTTACACCGGTTGCAGGGCGTCAGAATAACCTGTGGCAGGCACACATTAGTGAGGTAACCACGCTGACGCCGAGGGTTGCCACCCCAGAAGATAACCTGCCGTTGCCAGAGGTGTTACTACCTTATCTGCCTCGCCGTCGCGGCGTCTCACGTCTGATGCTGACCTGTCAGATGGCCGGTGTGCTGTGCGGTGTATTTTTACTCTTTGCCCTGCTGGCATCCTTTATCAATAACCAGCGTGTGGTGCAGAGCGTCAGCGATCATTTGTCGTTATACAACCGGCTTACGGGTACACCTCCTGCCCCTAAGGCTCTGGCTCAGCAGCAACTGCGTGCGGATGCACACTTGCTGGATGACTGGTTACGCCGTGGTGCACCCATGCGTTTGTCACTGGGTTTGTATCAAGGACTGCGGCTTAGGGCTCCGCTGGATATCGCTATCAATAGCTGGACTCCGCCACTGCCACCACCACCGGTGATCAATCAAATCGTTCAGGGATCCCAAACCCTCCGTCTGGATAGCCTGTCGCTTTTTGACGTGGGTCAATCAATGCTCAAATCTGGTTCCACCAAAGTGCTTATCAATGCGCTGGTTGGGATTAAAGCAAAACCGGGCTGGTTGATCGTGGTGGCGGGGCACACCGATATCACGGGTGATGATAAGTCGAATCAGGCTCTGTCGCTTAAGCGGGCGGAATCGGTACGCAACTGGATGCGCGATACCGGGGATATTCCAGAAAGCTGCTTTGCCGTCCAGGGCTATGGCCAGAGTCGTCCTCTGAAATCTAACGATACGGAAGCGGGCCGTGCGCTCAACCGCCGTGTCGAAATCAGTCTGGTACCGCAGGCTGATGCCTGTCGCCTGCCAGGCGTAAAAACAGCGTCACAGGATGAAAGTGACGTCTCAACTCAAGAAATGGAGAAGTAAACCATGGCAATTCCAGTATATCTGTGGCTGAAAGATGATGGCGGTGCGGACATTAAAGGTTCCGTAGATGTTAAAGATCGCGAAGGCAGCATTGAGATCGTGGCGCAGGAACATAACCTGTATATCCCGACAGACAACAACACGGGCAAGCTGACCGGCACTCGTATCCATACCCCGTTCCTGTTCACCAAGGAAATCGACTCATCCAGCCCGTACCTGTACAAAGCGGTAACCACCGGCCAGACCCTGAAATCCGCTGAGTTCAAATGGTATCGCATTAACGATGCGGGTCAGGAAGTGGAGTATTTCAATACCAAGCTTGAGAACGTGAAGCTGGTGAAAGTGGCACCGAAGATGCATGACATCAAGGATCCGGCCAAAGAGAAACACAATCACCTCGAAGCCATTGAGCTGCGTTACGAAAAAATCACCTGGACTTACAAAGACGGCAACATCATTCATTCCGATTCCTGGAACGAACGTACTACCGCGTAATTACCGTCATTCTTCGCGCCGCAGGTGCGTTGGCGACGTTCGCTCACCCTGGTCACATAGTTATCTATGCTCCCAGGGATTCGTTCACTTGCCGCCTGCCTGCAACACGAATTATTTAGGGTAACCCGCAGCAGCAGGCGGTTCGCCGTCTGCTATTTTTGTGTTTTTAGCTGAGCATCGGCGCATCGGTATTTCGCTAAGCGCACACACATTTTATCAGATGACCTTATGGGCCTTGGTTGACGGCTATGGGCGGTAGCGTGCCTGACAGGGTAAATGACACACAAGGAAGAGAATTTATGACAACGCATTCAGCACACTTATTACGTCGGTTAAATCCCTATTGCGCGCAGGCACTGGCCGGTGCTGCAACCCTGTGTCAGACCCGTGCCCATGCCGAGATAACCGTTGAACATTGGTTGTTGAAACTGTTGGAACAGGGTGAAGGCGATATTACGGTGATTGCCCGGCGTTATGAGTGGGACATGGACAGCCTGTGGCAGGGGTTGCTGGCCCATCTGGATACGTTGCCGCGCACGGTGCAGGGCAAACCTCAGTTGTCAGCCGCGTTACAGCAACTGATCAAAAGTGCCTGGCTGGATGCGTCGCTACAGGAAGATGCCGATGCGGTGCGCTCCGTTCATCTGTTATCTGCTCTGATAAATTCGCCATCATTACTGGCCGCCGATGCCGCCTGGCCGTTGCTCAGCCTGAGTACCATCCAGTTACACCGTCTGTTACCGCTGCTGGACAGCCAATCCGATGAGCGCCCTGAAGTTCAGCAGGCTGCGGTACTGGCAGACAGCCCGGTCAATCTGACCGATGAGGCAGCGACCACCCCCTCTGCCAGCGGCCAGCCGCAACTCAATGACGCCCTGCAAGCGGCGCTGGATAAATTTACCCTCGATGTTACTGCTAAAGCGAAAACCGGGCAGATTGACCCGATTTTTGGTCGCGACACCGAGATCCGCCAGATGGTCGATATCCTGTCGCGCCGCCGTAAAAACAACCCGATTCTGGTCGGTGAACCGGGTGTGGGTAAAACCGCGCTGGTTGAAGGGCTGGCGCTGCGAATTGCTGAAGGTAACGTACCGGATAGCCTGAAAACCGTCAGCCTGCGCACCCTGGACTTGGGCCTGTTGCAAGCCGGGGCTGGGGTCAAAGGTGAGTTCGAGCAGCGGCTGAAAAATGTTATCGAGGCGGTACAACAATCGCCAACACCTGTGTTGCTGTTTATCGACGAAGCCCACACCATCATCGGTGCCGGTAATCAGGCCGGTGGCGCAGATGCGGCCAACCTGCTGAAACCGGCACTGGCGCGTGGCGAGTTGCGCACCATTGCTGCCACCACCTGGTCGGAGTACAAGCAGTATTTTGAACGGGATGCCGCACTGGAGCGCCGCTTCCAGATGGTGAAAGTTGACGAGCCGGACGACGCCAAAGCCAGCCTGATGCTGCGCGGCTTAAAGGGCCGTTACGCCCAGCACCACGGCGTGCACATTCTGGATTCTGCTATTACCGCTGCGGTCACCCTGTCGCGGCGCTTCCTGACGGGCCGCCAACTGCCGGATAAAGCGGTTGACCTGCTCGACACTGCTGGTGCCCGGGTGCGGATGAGCATCGACACGCTACCGGTCGCGCTGATGGAAATTAACGCCGAACTGGCTGCATTGGCGATGGAGCAACAGGCCATCGAACAGGACTTACTCCTGCTGCCGAACATCGGTTCAACGCGCTTATCTGAGATTGACCAACGCCGCACAGAACTGGTCGTTGGACAACAGCAGCTTGCGCAGCAATATGAAGCAGAGCAACGCCTCACCACCCTGATTATCGACGCGCGTCAGGATATCGCCAACGCGGCACATCTGGCCACGTTGCAGGAAGAGTTAAGTCAGATTCAGGGCAATGCGCCGCTGCTGTCGCTGGATGTTGATGTGCGTACTGTGGCAACGGTTATCGCCGACTGGACCGGCGTGCCGCTAAGCAGCCTGCTGAAAGACGAACAGACCGATTTATTGCAACTGGAAAACCACCTCGCGACCCGTGTGGTCGGGCAGGATGCGGCGCTGGTTGAGATGGCGCAACGCCTGCGCGCCGCCAAAACCGGCTTGACGTCCGAAAATGGCCCGCTGGGGGTGTTCCTGCTGGTTGGCCCCAGTGGGGTGGGCAAAACCGAGACTGCGCTGGCACTGGCCGACACACTGTTCGGTGGCGAGAAATCGCTGATCACCATCAACATGTCCGAATATCAGGAGGCGCACACCGTCTCCCAGCTTAAAGGTTCGCCACCGGGTTATGTCGGTTACGGTCAGGGCGGTATTCTGACCGAGGCGGTGCGCAAGCGCCCGTACAGCGTGGTGCTGCTTGACGAAGTTGAGAAAGCGCACGCCGATGTCATTAACCTGTTCTATCAGGTATTTGACCGTGGCTTTATGCGCGACGGCGAAGGGCGCGAAATTGATTTCCGCAACAGCGTGATCCTGATGACTGCCAATTTAGGCAGTGATCATCTGATGCAATTGCTCGATGAACAACCGGAAGCGACCCATAGCGATCTGCATGAGCTGCTGCGCCCGATCCTGCGCGACCATTTCCAGCCCGCGCTATTAGCCCGCTTCCAGACCCTGATCTACCGGCCACTGGATGCCACCGCGTTGCGTACCATCGTCGAGATGAAACTGGCACAGGTCGCTAAACGCCTGAAGAAACATTACGGCCTGCACTGCACGATAGAGGAAAGCCTGTACGACACGCTGGTCGCTTCCTGCCTGCTGCCGGACACCGGTGCGCGCAACATCGACAGCTTGCTCAATCAGCAGATTTTGCCGGTACTGAGCCAGCAACTGTTAAGCCGCATGAGCGAGCAACAGCGCACCACCTCGCTGACGTTGGGCTGGGATGAAGCCGAAGGGATCACGCTGGAGTTTAGTAATGACTGAGGAAAATAAGGACACATTAAAAGAAGGGGGTATCCGGTTGCTGACCTCGGGAGAGACGGAGCTGGCGAAGTCAGTTTTCGGATCAACTATCCAGTACCACACTGTCTGGATCCATCATGGTAGTTACCTGCCTTTTAATCTGCAAGATGAACATACAGCAATGACGCCGAATGGTGAGATTTATTTCCGTAATGAGTACCGGGATGATTTCTCGCAGACAACAGATAATTTACAACATTTGTTCATTCATGAAATGAGCCATGTATGGCAGCGTGCCAAAGGAATGAATGTCATTGCGAGAGGGCTGGTTAGTTGGCTAGTCAGTTACAGATATAAACTCGATGGGCGGCTGTTAAGCGAATATCCCATGGAGCAACAAGCGCAAATTATTGCGGATAACTTTACATTGCAGGCGCGTGGTTATAGTGCATTGAGGCGATTGAGAAGAAATAATATTATTACTCTTGATGGCGATATTTCTGAAGTCGTAATAAGAAAATCATACCGAAATGTACTGCGAGGGTTTCCTTGGTGATAAGAAACAAACTGCGTTTTCTATTTTTCACGATGTTGTCTTTATTTTGCTTATTGATGTTAACAGGATGTCCATGGGGACAAATGAAGTATTATCCCTCTGAGACGGCCAGCACCTACATGAATGGTGATTCGATATGCTTCTTTATTCCTAATGCACAAGATTATCAGCCTGTTTTTATATCTATTAATCTCAGGAGTGCCCCCGCTAAAGAAGGGACATTCACAGATGAACCTAATCTAACAATTATAGATGGGAAACTTTGTATCCCACCTTCGTTTTATCATCTTCCTGATACCTCCACCGGACCTTTTATTGTTCAACTCGTTATTGAGTCCAAAGATAAGGGGAACCATCCAAGACATTTTGTATTGGGATTTGAAATGCTCAATAGAAGGGCTTATGACGTGCCGCTAACTAAACGCGAATATGATGAGCCATCTATCGCCAGCAAAATCTAACGATAAAGATAGGTTTTGCCTGTTTTGTACTTGAAATAAGCAGGTTATAACCACGGAGTAAAACCCATGAATCTTACTAACACGCTACAGAACACATTATCAAAACTCACCGGAACTACTCTGAATCGCTACCGCCTTGATATTCCTTCCTGCCTGTCACCATTGGACGTCGAAGATTTCAGCGGCAATGAGGGACTCAGCAATACATATCACTACAATATACTGTTCACCAGCACAGACAAAAATATTGATGCGGACCAATTACTGCGCAAACCAGCAACGCTGACGATGGGGACTGGCTTGTTGCAGAGTTTGATGGAACAGAAAGTGGTACACGGTGTTATCACAGATTTTCGCCGGATATCGGGTTCAGTCGACCAGGTTAATTATCAGGTCACGCTAGAACCTTTCATCGCATTGTTGGATAACCAGTACCGAACACACCGTTTCTTTGTTAATAAATCGGTACCTGAAGTTGTCGGACAGATACTTCAAGAACATGGCCTGAAGGACTGGGAATACGAGTTCACGCTGAAACAGACCTACCCAAAACGTGAGCAAATAAACCAGTATCAAGAGACAGACCTTAAATTTATTGAGCGGTTGCTCTCCGAGATGGGGATATTTTATTTCTTCACTTTGCAGCCAGACACCCAGACTGAAGTGGTGCATTTTGCTGATAAGCAGAGTGCCTATGAGTTTGGTAAATCCCTGCCGCTGAATAGCCCGTCAGGCATGAGTGACAGCGGAGTAGAGTCAGTCTGGGGGCTGAATGTACATCACAATGTCGTTGAGGCCAGCGTTACTGCGAAAGATTACAACTACCGTGAAGCGCAGAAAGTGTTGCAGTCCACCCGAGCAGACATGACGCGCGGCGACGGTGAAGGCACGACCTATGGCGACGTGTATCACTACAAGCCTCGCCATCTGGATACCGGCGATAAAATCGACCCCACTGCTGAAACCGCCAACTTCCTGGCACGCCTCGATCATGAACGTTTTTTATCAGCACAAACGCTGATCACCGGCCTCAGTACCGATCCCACATTACATCCTGCTCAGGTATTGACGGTAACCGATACATCAATCCCGTCCACGCTACCTGAGCTGTTGGCACAACCGATGGTAGTAGTACGCACTGGGTTTAGCGCCAGCCGTAAAGATGCACTGAAAGTGACTATTGCCGCCGTTCCCTACAGCGAAACTCTGTGCTGGCGTCCGGCATTGCTTCCGCGTCCAAAAGTCAGCGGCACCATGATGGCGCGGGTGACCAGCGCGAAGGCCAACGATATCTATGCCTGGCAGGATACCTCCGGCTTGTATCGGGTGAAATTTGATGCAGACCAAGACGATAAAGCACAAGGTCAGGAGAGTATGCCGGTGCGACTCGCCAAACCTTACGGTGGTGATGTGTATGGCATTCACTTCCCGCTGATACAGGGCACCGAAGTGGCCATCGCGTTTCACGACGGTGACCCAGACCGTCCGTATATCGCCCATGCCCTGCATGACTCTCGTCATACCGACCATGTGACCGAAAAAAATAACACCCGCAACGTGATCCGTACCCCTGCTTTCAACAAGCTACGCATGGAAGACAAACGCGGCGAAGAGCACATCAAGCTCAGCACCGAGTACGGCGGCAAGACCCAATTGAACCTCGGGCATAATGTAGACTCCGAAAGAGCGCTACGCGGTGAGGGGGCCGAGTTGCGTACCGATAAATGGGTGACGGTACGTGGTGGGGCTGGTGTGTTTATTACTGCGGACAAACAACTCTCTGCTAATGGGAAAATGCTGGGGATGGATGAAGCGATAGCTCAGTTAGAAAATGCACTGAGTATCGCTAAATCTCTTTCAACTGGCGCAGAAACGGCACAAGCCTTCCCGGCGGACACCGCCTCCTGGGCAGGGTTAAATGACGCTTTGAAAGACTTGGCTCAGGCCGGTATGGTGCTGAATGCTCCTGAGGGTGTAAGCATCAGTAGCCCAAAAGGAGTACGAGTGTCATCAGGGAGTGAGAGCGTAGGGATAGCCGCGGGGGGGAATGCAGATATCAGCGTAATGAAAAAATTCACGGCTGTTGCAGGTCAGGCCGTGAGTTTGCTTGCCCAGAAGATGGGAATGAAACTATTTGCGGCGAAAGGGAAAGTAGAGATTCAAGCACAAGATGACAATATTGAAGCGTTGGCGAAAAAGGACATAACTGTAACCAGCGTGGAAGGAACTGTGACTGTGACAGCGGCGAAAGAGTTAGTACTGACATGTGGCGGTGCATATATCAAACTCAGTGGCGGAAATCTCGAACTGGGTTGTCCGCAGAATATTCTATTAAAAGCAGCGAATGTACAAAAGATGGGCTCCGCAGATTTTGACGTAAAAATGCCTGAATTACCTAAAGGATTTAATGAGCATTTCATCACACAAGATGAAGATACAGGAGAATTGTGGCCTCACAAACGCTACCGCATTACAACAGGGAAAGGCAAAATATTTGAGGGTATTACTGATGCAGAAGGTAAAACGGCTTCGATTTTTACTGCGACTGCTGACGACATGAAAATTGAATTTCTATAAACACCCTGCACGAAATTTTATGGAGAAAAATAATGGCAGAACCACAACAAGGCAAAACAAGCAATACTCCAAAAGGTATTCCGGTAAAAGTCAAAGCCTCCCCTGAACTTTATTTTCACCCTGACAGCGGTACATTTTTATTATTTGAAGCTAAAGACAATAAGTTATTTGAACAAGAGCAAATATTTCTTAGCCAATTGATGGAAAATCAATTAGCCGCGAAAGAAGCACTAGAAAAAGTGACCGACCAATGCTTTGCATTGGCTAAAACCAATCCACGTGCAGCAGAGATGCAACTGAAACCTGCTTATGAGCGGGTAAACAATGCCACAATTAAGCTCAGAGAAGCATTAAAAGACCTAACGCCAGCTATTCATGATGGCAAACTACTCAGTTCAGACACTAAAAAAAGTGCTATAGGGATAATGGAATTAATCCCAATGTCGAAACGAGGGGCCGCTGGCTTCAAAATGACCTATGTGCGGTCTGATAAAATGGCAAACCATTTTCGCACATATGAGTTAAGTAAAGGCGACAGCAAGAGTGCGGATAAAAGTTTTCTAAAGAAAACAATAATAACATTACCTCCTGATGCCAATGGTAAAAGAAAAGAGAGAACAACCTATAAAATAGACAGTGAAAAACTGTTGAAACAATTTTCATCAATTAAACCCTCTATTAAAAGTTCCATAGCGGGTACTGATCTAATCAAAAATGCAGATTTCATCTTGAGTGATTGGGCTAAAGAACATAATAAAACGCTGGAACACTCACTCGATGATTTCAATCAGATATACAAAAACAGTAAAGGTGTGGATCTTAGTGCTCAGGCACAATTAATGCGTTTTTCCCGAGGCCTAAGCGCTGGTGCTGACTATAATCCTCTTGATAAGCAATTGAATGCAAAAGTTAAAGGACATGCTAGTTTCGTATTAGGAGAGGCTAAAGCTGAATTTAAAAAACATTTACCGGATAAAGCCGGCTTCGAAATGTGCTACCCCAATAACCATGGAAAAGAAGGCACCCTTGGGCGTATAAAAACAGTAATTATTATCACCGCAACTGGGAGTGTCGGGGCTAGTCTGGGGGTAGAGGCGGGTGTTTTACTCGATTGGGGTGGAAAGACAGCAAAAGGCTATGGTGTCCGGGGAGCAAATTCTAAATTAGAGCTGAAATCATTACCCGGAATGCAAAAAAGTAACATCTCCATTCCTGTGCCTGATGCCAAAGTTGGCGCAGAGCTTGGTGCTTTTGCTGGGTTAGAAGCAGGTATTAATCTTGCCGGAACAATTGAATGGAAATCGCCCGAAAAAAATAACGACTTTAAAGTATTTGCGAAATTGATGCCAGGCATCACACTACAGGCTGGAGCGGGTGCTAGTGGGCAGTTTTATATTACTTTTGTAAAAGGAAAGTTCCGCATATTCTGTAAGGCTGGTTTGTGTTGGGGGGCAGGGGCAAAGGGCAACATTGGTTTTGATGTTGACGCCGGATTGCTGGTTGAGTTTATGCCTATGTTTACACATATGCTGAGAAATATGGATTATATCAAGATGCTGAAAATTATGGATGATAATGCATTTAAAACACTATGTATGCTACCCATTATAGCACTCAGCGCAGGCGTACAAATTTCAGAGTTAGCATTTGATACATTCCAAGAAACATTAACAGCAATACGATTTGAGCTGCAACAAGCTAATAAACGTGTAAAATTGATGCAATCAATTAATAATAATCCTGACAGTTTAAAATTTACAGCACCTGAAACCAAAGGTGCAATAATTGCCATTTTAATTGACTCTTCCGTTTGGGATGGCATTGATCTACGAAACCAAAATAATGACCTGACCACCCTAAACTCCTATAAATGGGGTGCGATGAAACTGCGTAAGCAAGCCATTTTTAATGCACTAATGTGGGTGCAATCAAAATCAGATTATGAGAATGTCATGCAACATCTGACAATAATTCCTGCTCAAGGAAAAGGTGATTGGAAAAATAATGAACAAAAAGTAATTAATTTTTTATCTGTGAGTGAGCAAGGATGGATGGGAAATCTTTCCACTCAGTATGGTGAAAAATTGAAATGGCTTTATCAAAGACTACCCGATGGTACAGATATTGATCCAACCGCACCATTACAACCAATCCCTAAATATCAAATGGATGAATATCTGGCATTTGTAACAACATCTCATAGTAATACAATGACAGCATAATCAGGGAGTCTAATATGAGAAAAAAAAATCTATGGTTGCTGGCATTAGTTATTGTCAGTGGTTGTGACCAACAACCTGAAGAAAAGGCTATCGACCAGCAGGCAGCAGATACTTTAGTCCAGCAGTCACTGAAGAATATGGTCGACATTCAAGGCGGCAGTTTTATGATGGGCGATTTTGGTCCTTTAGTTGGAGAAAAATTGCCATTTACCGGAAATGAGGATGATAAAGACCTTCATAAGGTTAAACTCAGCGATTTCTCAATGGGGAAATATAAAATCACCTACAAAGAATACGATGAATATTCTTTGTTGACTAATACAAAAAAAATAACTCCATTAAAATTATGGATCAAAGATTACCCTAAGCTTCGTAATCCGGATATGCCAGCAGTGACAACCTGGCAACAAGCAAAAGACTATTGTCAATGGCTAGGAAAACAATCAGGAAAAAGTATTGATTTACCAACAGAGGCACAATGGGAATACGCGGCCCGCAACAAAGGAAAATATATTGTGTTTGCCACAAATAATGGAAAATATGAACCCGGTAAAAACATGGCTGACGGAGAACAAAAACTAACGCTCACTGGTATAGACGGATTCAGCTATATCATAGGCCAGTTCCCTCCTACTCCACTTGGTTTATTTGACATGGCGGGTAATGGTGTGGATTGGATGAATGACTGGTATGAAAAAGATTATTATATAAAATCACCAGGATTAAATCCACAAGGACCAGTCAATGGAAATTATAAAGTTATTCGAGGGTACCTTGGAGGCGGAGGGCCTTTTACTAATCAAACTATGTACCGCCAATTTGTAAG
>NZ_JAZGQA010000078.1:0-19620 GCF_048593855.1 Yersinia sp. 2542 StPb PI | reverse complement strand
ATGGGATATAAATCAGTTTGTTTTAAGTTTTGTGATCAGTTGCACGCTTTATTGATAATGGTTGGAATCGTCAGACAATTAAATGGGGGCTTTATTCCGAGGCTTTTCTTGTGAAAATAGTCCGAAAGAAGAAAATTTAAATAATTGTTCACCTTTTCGCTACTTATCGATTGAATTCGTTTGAGTGGCCCGTATAATTTGCTCGTTTTTTGCTGCTTGACTCAATGGGGTAAAAGGCAGTTTTATACCTCACTCAGCATACCCTTCGTGTGGTTCGGAGAGAACAAACGTCATGCCTGTATCCCTTTACAGTGGGAAAATCGCACGAAAGCTGCTGTTTTTGCAGTTAATGACTTTTGTTGTTCTCAGTGCTGCTTTTGGCTTTAAAAGCCTGGAATGGAGTGCTTCTGCTCTGGCAGGAGGATTGGCGGCTTGGTTGCCCAGCGCCATGTTTATGTTGTTTGCTTGCCGCCATCAGGCAAAAACAGCAGCTCCAGGTCGTGTTGCGTGGTCGTTTGCCATTGGCGAAGGGTTAAAAGTTATCGTAACGATAATTTTGCTGATTGTGGCTTTGGGGCTGTTTAAAGCAGCGTTTGCGCCACTCGGTTTAACCTATTTGGCGGTGCTGATTGTGCAGATATTGGCACCGGCTGTGATTAGCGGCTACCGTACTTAACCGTTATCGTATTTAACTACAAAAAGGGTAAGAGGCATCATGTCTGCATCAGGAGAAATCTCTACTCCAAGGGACTACATAGGTCACCACCTGAATAACCTTCAGTTGGACCTGCGTACCTTTGAGTTGGTCAATCCCCACTCACCTGGCCCTGCAACGTTCTGGACGTTGAACATTGACTCTTTGTTCTTCTCTGTCGTGCTGGGGTTAGCTTTTCTGTTTGTGTTCCGCAAAGTTGCGGCAGGTGCCACCAGTGGCGTGCCTGGCAAATTGCAGACTGCTGTTGAGTTAATTATCGGTTTTGTCGATAACAGCGTGCGGGATATGTACCACGGCAAAAGTAAAGTCATAGCACCATTAGCCCTGACCGTGTTTGTTTGGGTTTTATTGATGAACATGATGGACTTACTGCCAATCGATTTACTGCCTTACATCGGTGAACATGTCTTTGGGTTACCTGCATTGCGCGTGGTACCTACTGCGGACGTGAGTATTACCTTGTCCATGGCATTGGGTGTCTTCATCCTGATTCTGTTCTATAGCATCAAAATGAAAGGTGTAGGCGGCTTCGTAAAAGAACTCACGATGCAGCCGTTCAATCACCCGATATTTATTCCAGTTAACTTAATTCTGGAAGGTGTCAGCCTGCTGTCCAAACCCGTTTCACTCGGTTTGCGACTGTTCGGCAACATGTATGCGGGTGAGTTGATCTTCATCCTTATTGCGGGTCTGTTGCCGTGGTGGTCACAGTGGATGCTCAGTTTACCTTGGGCTATCTTCCACATACTGATTATTACGTTACAAGCCTTTATCTTCATGGTTCTAACGATTGTCTATCTGTCGATGGCGTCCGAAGAGCACTGATTTTCTTATAACATTACTACGTTTAACTGAAATAACTGGAGACTGTCATGGAAAACCTGAATATGGATCTGCTGTACATGGCTGCCGCTATAATGATGGGTTTAGCGGCAATCGGTGCTGCGATCGGTATCGGCATCCTGGGTGGTAAATTTTTGGAAGGCGCTGCACGTCAGCCTGACCTGATTCCTCTGCTGCGTACACAGTTCTTTATCGTCATGGGTCTGGTTGACGCCATCCCTATGATCGCTGTTGGTCTGGGTCTGTACGTGATGTTTGCTGTCGCGTAAGTAGAGTTTTCTCTACCGTGAACTACACCAAACTATTAACTTTTAAAGAGGCATTGTGCTGTGAATCTTAACGCAACAATCCTCGGCCAGGCCATCGCGTTTGTCCTGTTTGTCCTGTTTTGTATGAAGTATATATGGCCGCCAATTATGGCTGCCATCGAGAAGCGTCAAAAAGAAATTGCTGACGGTCTCTCTTCTGCAGAGCGTGCCAAAAAAGATTTGGACTTAGCGCAAGCCAATGCGACCGACCAACTGAAGAAGGCTAAAGCAGAAGCACAGGTGATCATTGAGCAGGCAAGTAAACGCAAAGCTCAGATCCTTGATGAAGCTAAAACTGAAGCCGAACAGGAACGTAACAAAATCGTGGCGCAAGCGCAGGCAGAGATCGACGCCGAACGTAAGCGTGCTCGTGAAGAGTTGCGTAAGCAAGTCGCGATGTTGGCTATAGCTGGCGCCGAGAAGATCATCGAACGTTCCGTGGATGAAGCTGCTAACAGCGACATCGTTGATAAACTGGTCGCTGAACTGTAAGGAGGGAGGGGCTGATGTCTGAATTTGTAACTGTAGCTCGCCCCTACGCCAAAGCAGCTTTTGACTTTGCTGTTGAGCACCAGGCGGTTGATCGTTGGCAGGATATGCTAGCGTTTACTGCCCAAGTGAGGCGCAATGAACAGATCGCTGAATTGCTTTCCGGTGCTGTAGCACCTGAAACAATGTCTAAGACGTTTATTGCAGTCTGTGGTGATCAGCTCGATGAACCCGCACAGAACTTCATTCGAGTTATGGCGGAGAATGGCCGTTTACTGGTTCTTCCTGAGGTGCTACAGCAGTTTATTCAACTGCGTGCCTCGCTGGAGTCGACCGTCGACGTCGAAGTGAGCTCTGCGAGCCCACTGAAAGACGAACAGCTAGCTAAAATTGCTGCTGCGATGGAAAAACGTCTATCACGCAAAGTTAAGCTGAATTGCAAAATCGATAAGTCCGTAATGGCCGGCGTAGTAATACGTGCAGGCGATATGGTGATAGATGGCAGCGTTCGCGGTCGTCTAGAACGCCTGGCGGACGTCTTGCAGTCTTAAGGGGACTGGAGCATATGCAACTGAATTCCACCGAAATCAGCGAACTGATCAAGCAGCGCATTGCTCAGTTCAATGTGGTGAGCGAAGCTCACAATGAAGGTACTATTGTTTCCGTTAGTGACGGGATCATTCGCGTACACGGCTTAGCCGATGTTATGCAGGGCGAGATGATCGCACTGCCAGGCAACCGTTACGCAATCGCACTGAACCTGGAGCGCGACTCCGTAGGTGCTGTAGTTATGGGTCCGTACGCCGATCTTGCCGAAGGCATGAAGGTTAAATGTACTGGCCGTATCCTGGAAGTTCCCGTCGGTCGTGGCCTGTTGGGTCGCGTCGTCAATACTCTGGGTGAACCTATTGATGGTAAAGGTCCGGTAGAAAACGACGGCTTCTCAGCTGTTGAAGCTATCGCACCTGGCGTTATTGAACGTCAATCCGTTGATGAGCCTGTTCAGACGGGCTATAAGTCAGTGGATGCCATGATCCCAATTGGTCGTGGCCAGCGTGAATTGATCATCGGTGACCGTCAGACAGGTAAAACTGCTTTGGCGATTGATGCGATCATCAACCAACGCGATTCCGGCATCAAATGTGTGTATGTTGCTATCGGCCAGAAAGCCTCTACTGTTGCTAACGTAGTGCGTAAACTGGAAGAGCATGGCGCTTTGGCTAATACCATTGTGGTTGTAGCTACCGCCTCAGAATCTGCAGCATTGCAGTACCTGGCACCTTACTCCGGTTGTGCTATGGGTGAATATTTCCGCGACCGCGGTGAAGATGCGCTGATTATTTATGATGACCTGTCTAAACAGGCTGTTGCATATCGTCAAATCTCCTTGCTGCTCCGTCGTCCACCAGGTCGTGAAGCTTACCCTGGCGACGTATTCTACCTCCACTCCCGTTTGCTCGAGCGTGCTGCGCGTGTTAACGCCGACTACGTTGAAGCCTTTACCAAGGGTGAAGTGAAAGGTAAAACCGGTTCTTTGACCGCATTGCCAATCATTGAAACTCAAGCAGGGGACGTTTCCGCGTTCGTTCCGACTAACGTAATTTCGATTACCGATGGTCAGATCTTCCTGGAATCCAGCCTGTTTAACGCCGGTATTCGTCCTGCGGTTAACCCAGGTATCTCCGTATCTCGTGTGGGTGGTGCAGCGCAAACCAAGATCATGAAAAAACTGTCCGGTGGTATTCGTACTGCTCTGGCACAGTATCGTGAACTTGCTGCGTTCTCCCAGTTCGCATCCGATTTGGATGATGCAACACGTAAACAGCTGAGCCACGGTCAGAAAGTGACCGAGCTTCTGAAACAGAAACAATACGCACCGATGTCTGTTGCGCAGCAATCTCTGGTTCTGTTCGCAGCTGAACGTGGTTATCTGGGTGATGTTGAGTTGGCGAAGGTAGGTAGCTTTGAAGCTGCGCTGTTAGCGTTTGCTGACCGTGAGCATGCCGAGCTTCTGCAACAAATCAACCAAACTGGCGCGTACAACGATGAGATCGAGGGCAAGCTGAAAGGCATCCTTGATACATTTAAGGCAACCCAGTCCTGGTAACGCTATGCGGCCTTGCTTTTCATTAGAAAAGCAGGCCGTCTGGTAATGAGGAGAAGCAGAAATGGCCGGCGCAAAAGAGATACGTTCCAAGATCGCCAGCGTGCAAAACACGCAAAAGATCACCAAAGCCATGGAGATGGTCGCCGCCTCCAAAATGCGTAAATCGCAGGAACGCATGGCGGCCAGCCGTCCTTATGCAGAAACTATGCGTAGTGTGATTGGTCACCTTGCGTTAGGTAATCTGGAATATAAACATCCGTACCTGGAAGAGCGTGACGTTAAGCGCGTTGGGTATCTGGTGGTTTCTACAGACCGTGGCTTGTGCGGTGGTTTGAACATTAACCTGTTCAAAAGACTGTTGGCTGAGATGAAAGGTTGGTCTGAAAAAGGCGTTGAATGTGATTTAGCGCTGATTGGATCAAAAGCAGCTTCTTTCTTTGGTTCCGTGGGTGGCAAGATTGTCGCTCAGGTTACTGGCATGGGGGATAACCCTTCCTTGTCAGAGCTTATCGGGCCAGTCAAAGTGATGTTGCAAGCCTATGATGAAGGTCGTCTGGATAAGCTGTATATCGTTAATAACAAGTTTATCAATACGATGTCTCAGGAACCACGGATCATGCAGCTACTACCGCTTCCGCCTGCGGAAGATGGTGAGCTGAAGAAGAAATCCTGGGATTACCTGTATGAACCCGATCCTAAAGCATTGCTGGATACCCTCCTGCGTCGCTATGTGGAATCGCAAGTTTATCAGGGCGTCGTTGAAAACCTGGCCAGCGAGCAGGCCGCGCGAATGGTAGCGATGAAAGCCGCCACCGATAACGGCGGTAGTCTGATCAAAGAGCTGCAGTTGGTTTACAACAAGGCTCGTCAGGCCAGCATCACTCAGGAACTCACCGAGATCGTCGGGGGAGCCTCCGCGGTTTAACCAGGTTATTACCCTAAATAGTTCAGATTGCGAAACGGCGGCAACTGAGCAAATCCCCTGGCGCTTGCTAATAAAGTAAGCAACTGGGGTGAGAAAAAGCAGCCAACGCCCCAGCAATTTGAAATATGACGGGTAAACGTATTACGTAGAGGATTCAAGATGGCTACTGGAAAGATTATCCAGGTAATCGGCGCCGTAGTGGACGTCGAATTCCCCCAAGACGCTGTACCAAAAGTGTACAACGCCCTTGAGGTTGAAGGCACTGCTGAGAAGCTGGTGCTGGAAGTTCAGCAACAGCTAGGCGGTGGTGTTGTTCGTTGTATCGCAATGGGCTCTTCCGATGGTCTGAGCCGCGGGTTGAAAGTCATCAACCTGGAACACCCAATTGAAGTGCCGGTTGGTAAATCAACTCTGGGCCGTATCATGAACGTATTGGGTGACCCAATCGACATGAAAGGTCCGATCGGTGAAGAAGAGCGTTGGGCAATCCACCGTGAAGCGCCTTCTTACGAAGAGCTTGCCAGCTCACAAGATTTGTTAGAAACCGGTATCAAAGTAATGGACTTGATTTGCCCGTTCGCTAAGGGCGGTAAAGTGGGTCTGTTTGGTGGTGCGGGTGTTGGTAAAACAGTAAACATGATGGAGCTTATTCGTAACATCGCGATCGAGCACTCAGGTTATTCTGTATTTGCCGGTGTGGGTGAGCGTACTCGTGAGGGTAACGACTTCTACCACGAGATGACGGACTCCAACGTTCTGGACAAAGTATCCTTGGTATATGGCCAGATGAATGAGCCACCAGGTAACCGTCTGCGCGTTGCTCTGACCGGCCTGACCATGGCGGAGAAATTCCGTGATGAAGGTCGTGACGTACTGTTGTTCATCGATAACATCTATCGCTATACCTTGGCCGGTACGGAAGTATCCGCACTGCTGGGTCGTATGCCATCTGCGGTAGGCTACCAGCCAACGCTGGCAGAAGAGATGGGTGTGTTGCAGGAACGTATTACGTCCACCAAGACGGGTTCAATCACTTCTGTTCAGGCCGTTTACGTGCCTGCCGATGACTTGACTGACCCATCACCAGCAACCACCTTTGCTCATTTGGATGCAACCGTCGTTTTGAGTCGTCAAATCGCCTCTTTGGGTATTTACCCTGCGGTTGACCCACTTGACTCCACCAGCCGTCAGCTTGATCCGCTGGTTGTTGGTCAGGAGCACTACGATGTAGCGCGTGGCGTGCAGTCTATTCTGCAACGTTACCAGGAGCTGAAAGACATCATCGCAATCTTGGGTATGGACGAGTTGTCAGAAGATGACAAACTGGTTGTATCCCGTGCGCGTAAAATTCAGCGCTTCCTGTCTCAACCGTTCTTCGTGGCAGAAGTCTTTACCGGTTCACCGGGCAAGTTCGTTTCGCTGAAAGATACCATTCGTGGTTTCAAAGGCATCATGAACGGCGACTATGACCACTTGCCGGAGCAGGCGTTCTACATGGTTGGCACCATTGAAGAAGCAGTGGAAAAAGCCAAGAAACTGTAACGCTGTTGACTGGAGGGTGACATGGCTGCAATGACTTACCATCTGGATGTTGTGAGCGCAGAGAAGAAGATGTTCTCTGGCGTGGTACAAAAAATTCAGGTGACGGGTAGTGAAGGCGAACTTGGGATTTTCCCAGGTCACGCCCCACTGCTCACTGCCATTAAGCCTGGCATGATACGTATCGTGAAGCAGTTCGGTGAGGAAGAGTTTATTTATCTTTCTGGCGGCATCCTTGAGGTGCAACCGAGCGTTGTGATCGTATTGGCTGACACAGCTATTCGCGGAACTGATCTGGACGAAGCTAAAGCGCTGGAATCTAAGCGTAAAGCCGAAGATCATATCAACAACTCCCACGGCGACGTCGACTATGCTCAGGCATCCGCTGAATTGGCGAAGGCGATTGCGAAATTACGCGTAATCGAACTGACCAGGAAGGCGATGTAATTTTATACTGATGGGTTGCGTTAACTCGTTGATTTATAAAATTACTATATATACTCAGGTCATTGGGGTTGCAGGTAGGTAGCAAGCTAACGCCACTGCAACTTCCAGTACGAAGGTATAAATAAAAAATAGAATGCCAGTCAGTAAATCTGATTGGCATTTTTTTTACCTATACACCAGATAACACCGATACTCGCCTTTTGTTTATATCCCTTAATTCGCTTTCCTACTATTTAGTTAAGCCTCAGCTAAACTCAAAGCGTTTCTTTCTGAAAACTCTTGTTTCTTGTCGTAAAATAAGTGGTTAATAGCGTGAATATGTACATGTGTTTTGACAAAAACAGCACGGGAAGCGTCGCTGATCGCAGACACTTTTCGCCCCATTTTTTCGTTACATGACGAGTAGCAACAACCCTTTAACCATGCGGGTTGAGTACGTTTTTCGTTGAGAAATATGTAGTAATTATTTCGCTAAACAGGTTTACTTCCGTCTATTAAATTGGAGTTATCAGGTTGCTTATGTCTAACAGCTCAATGAGTGTAGTCATCCTTGCCGCAGGTAAGGGAACACGCATGTATTCCGACCTTCCTAAGGTGTTACACCCATTGGCAGGTAAGCCGATGGTTCAGCATGTTATTGATGCGGCCATGAAGCTGGGTGCAAAAAACGTTCATCTGGTTTATGGGCACGGCGGCGATCTGCTGAAAAAGACGCTATCCGATCCCTCTTTGAACTGGGTATTACAAGCTGAACAGTTGGGTACCGGGCACGCGATGCAACAAGCCGCACCGCACTTTGCTGACGATGAAGATGTGCTGATGCTATACGGCGATGTGCCGTTGATCTCTGTGGATACCTTACAGCGACTGCTGGCGGCGAAGCCACAAGGCGGCATTGGCTTGTTGACCGTGAAGCTGGATAACCCAAGTGGTTATGGCCGTATCGTGCGTGAGAATGGCGACGTGGTGGGGATTGTTGAGCATAAAGATGCCAGTGATGCACAACGCGAAATTAATGAAATCAACACCGGAATACTGGTTGCTAATGGGCGTGATCTAAAGCGCTGGCTATCACTGCTGGATAACAATAATGCTCAAGGTGAGTTTTATATCACCGATATTATTGCATTGGCACATGCTGATGGTAAGAAGGTTGCTGCGGTTCACCCCGCTCGGTTGAGTGAGGTTGAAGGGGTAAATAACCGCCTGCAACTCGCTGCTCTAGAGCGTGTATACCAGTCTGAGCAGGCTGAGAAACTGTTATTGGCCGGTGTGATGTTACTGGATCCCGCGCGCTTTGATTTGCGCGGAGAATTAACACATGGTCGTGATATTACTATCGATACCAATGTCATCATTGAAGGTCATGTGACTTTAGGTGATCGGGTTCGTATTGGTAGCGGATGCGTACTGAAAAATTGTGTGATCGGTGATGATTCTGACATTAGCCCATACAGCGTATTAGAAAACTCACGCCTGGATGCTGGCTGCTCTGTTGGGCCATTTGCCCGCCTGCGCCCAGGTGCTGAATTAGCTGAAGGCGCACATGTTGGTAACTTCGTTGAAATCAAAAATACCCGCTTGGGTAAAGGCTCGAAAGCGGGTCATCTTTCCTATTTGGGCGATGCCGAGATTGGTTCGGGCGTAAATATTGGCGCAGGAACCATAACTTGCAACTATGATGGAGCTAATAAGTTTAAAACTATTATTGGCGATGATGTGTTTGTTGGGTCCGATACTCAATTGGTCGCGCCGGTCACTGTTGCAAAGGGTGCCACTATCGCTGCGGGAACTACCGTAACTCGCGATATTGCGGAAAATGAGTTAGTGCTTAGCCGTGTTAAACAAGTCCATGTTCAGGGCTGGCAGCGTCCGGTGAAGAAAAAATAAGCTATACCCGTTATATTTCAAGCTGCATGGTGCGTTGGCTGCGTTCAATCACCCCAGTTACTTACTGGTCGTTGACCTTAAAATAAGTAAGCTTCTGGGGATTATGAGCCTCATTAGAGGTTCACCCTACGGGCCAGCGTAGGCGCTGTTCAAATTGGTTTACAACCAATTTGTTGCTCAATTGCTGCCTTCCTGCAACTCGAATTATTTAGGTTATATTAAAACAGCCCCTTCAATATCGTTTATTCTTTGAAGGGATGTTTTGCCCTGTGTTTTTGGTTTATCTATTGATGCTGAAAACACAGAGCAAAACATAATAATCCCCAACTCTACAGGCTCGGGGAACCCGGAAAATCCGGAAAATCAGGTCACTGACATCGACAAGGTTCTAAAAGAACCTTACATAGGAATAAAATAGATGTGTGGAATTGTTGGCGCAGTAGCGCAACGTGATATCGCTGAGATTCTGATCGAAGGTTTACGTCGTCTTGAATACCGTGGCTATGACTCTGCTGGTTTAGCAGTGGTTGACGCTGAAGGTAATATGACGCGTTTACGTCGGGTGGGTAAAGTACAGGCGCTGTCTGATGCTGCCGAAAATCAGGCTTTACATGGTGGCACCGGGATTGCACATACCCGTTGGGCTACCCATGGTGAGCCATCGGAAGCCAATGCGCACCCTCATGTTTCTGACTATATCTCTGTGGTACACAACGGCATTATTGAGAATCACGAACCTTTACGTGAATTACTGATTGGTCGTGGCTACCGTTTCAGTTCTGAAACAGATACTGAAGTTATTGCTCACTTGGTGCACTGGGAGCTACAGCAAGGTGGATCTTTGCTGGAAGTGGTTAAGCGTGTTATCCCGCAATTACGTGGCGCTTACGGCACTGTCGTTATGGATAGTCGTGACCCAAGCCGTTTGGTGGCTGCGCGTTCCGGTAGCCCATTAGTGATTGGTTGTGGTGTAGGTGAAAACTTTANTGCCTCTGACCAACTGGCGTTATTACCCGTGACTCGCCGCTTCATCTTCCTGGAAGAAGGTGATGTGGTTGAAGTAACTCGCCGTAGCATCGCAATTTTTGATAAACAGGGTAATGCTATTGAGCGCCCTGAAATTGAATCTCAGGTGCAGTACGATGCCGGTGATAAAGGTGTTTACCGCCATTACATGCAGAAAGAGATTTATGAACAGCCAATGGCGATTAAAAATACGCTGGAAGGCCGTTTAAATCATGGTGTAATTGATTTGTCTGAACTTGGCCCTAAAGCGGATGCATTATTGGCAAATGTTCAACATATTCAAATTATTGCCTGTGGTACCTCTTATAACTCAGGCATGGTTTCGCGTTATTGGTTTGAATCATTAGCCGGTGTGCCTTGTGACGTAGAGATTGCGTCTGAGTTCCGTTACCGCAAATCCGCTGTGCGCCCAAACAGCCTGTTGATCACCTTGTCACAATCAGGTGAAACTGCCGATACCTTAGCTGCTCTGCGCTTATCAAAAGAGTTGGGGTATTTGGGGTCGCTGGCTATTTGTAACGTCGCTGGCTCATCGCTGGTGCGTGAATCAGATTTAGCGTTAATGACCAAAGCCGGTACTGAGATTGGCGTAGCATCAACGAAAGCCTTTACCACTCAGTTGACAGTATTACTGATGCTGGTGGGGCGTATTGGCAAGCTGAAGGGCGCTGATGCCAGTCTGGAGCAGAATATTGTTCATGCGTTACAGGCTCTACCTGCTCGTATTGAACAGATGTTGTCTCTGGATAAAACCATTGAAGCGCTGGCTGAAGGTTTCTCTGATAAACACAATGCCTTGTTCCTTGGTCGCGGTGATCAATACCCGATTGCGATGGAAGGCGCGCTGAAACTTAAAGAGATCTCTTATATTCACGCTGAAGCTTATGCTGCGGGTGAGTTGAAGCACGGCCCATTGGCATTGATTGATGCTGATATGCCGGTCATCGTGGTTGCGCCAAATAATGAATTGTTGGAAAAACTGAAATCCAACATTGAAGAAGTGCGTGCCCGTGGCGGTTTGCTGTATGTGTTTGCTGATCAAGATGCCGGTTTCACTGACAGTGAAGGGATGAAAATCATTCAGTTACCACATGTAGAAGAGATTATCGCGCCTATCTTCTATACCGTGCCACTACAGTTACTCTCTTACCATGTCGCGCTAATTAAAGGCACCGACGTGGATCAGCCACGTAACTTGGCAAAATCAGTCACGGTTGAATAAGCTGCGATAGATATAGCACAAAATATTGTGGGCGGATGAAATAGCCGTTAACTCGAAAAGTCCGGTTATGCTGTTTAACAGCATACCGGATTTTTTTATGACCAAATTAAAACAGTCATTGTCAGAAATCGGCAAAAGTTACGTTGCCGGTTTTTTAGATAGCTGCCGCTATCATCAGTTTATATATAAAAACACAATATATTACCCAACGACACTTTAATGCCACAGCGTCGTTGGGAGAGTGTCAAGGGACATAAATAATTTCGAAGGTCGAGGTTAAATCTCTAAGCTCTTTCCTTGCCCCATCCTGGTAATGAATCTGCACATCATAATGGTAGATCAGCTTTTCTTGCGGATTAAGAATGAGTTGCAAGGCCGATACTTTCACTTCTAAGGTTTTGGTAGGCTGCTCGCTATTCAGTGCTATCGTCTGGTGGTTGATACTGATTAGTATCTGTTCTATGGGTTTCGGGCCGGTGGGATCATAAGCACCCTGGCTGCTGATAAACTTCAGCGTTTTGACAATTTCAACTGGGGTGGAATTATCGATAAACAGCTGGGGATTATTTTTATATGCAACCGGCATCCTGAGCTGTGCCGGGATATTGTCAGGGCTAAAGCCTTCCTGTTTAACTTCCAGCTCGCCATTGAGCAACAGATGCTGTGCCGTGGTATCAAACAGCGCATCCCAAATTTTTGCAAACTGCGCCGATGGCAGCGTGAACGAATCAATAATACCGCTTTGCAGGTTTACTATTGCGTTGGTTTCTTCGGTTTTCCCCGCCGGTAATGACAACCGTAGTTTAAGGCTATGTGCACTGGAAAAAGGGATCAACTTACCTTGTGGCTGGGATTGGATAAAGGTAGTTTCGGCGTCGCTAATGCGTTGTCTGTCCACCTTGGGTAGCAAGAAATAGTCAAAGGTCACATTAAACTGAGCCACCTCTGTTGCCCCTTCTGGTGCAGAAAAGGAGATCGACAACATGGGTTTATTATTGTCATTGCTGTTACTGGCCAGTTGAAACGTATCGGGTAAATAATAAAGATAATCTTTACGAATATTATCCTGATAATAGTTATACCAGTATTGATGATATTCTATTGGTGTGAGAATTAATTCAAGACGTGGATTCGGTGGCGCAATGCCGCGGTAGATATAAGGATAATAATTTTCCGCAAAATAAAATATTTTAGGATCAGTAATAGTATTCAGCAGGCCGGTATCAGATTTGATGGCGATCACCAGCGTGGTTTGCGCATCGTAGTTGGATAAGGCTCTTAATAACGCATCTCGCTGCTCAAGTTGGGTTAGTTTTAATTGAGCCTGATATTGCCGTTCAGCTTTGAGTGCCACGTCCTGAAATATCATTTCATTGAATTTGCCAAACTGATTGAAATTGAGCACTACATAAGGCATTTCCTGAATGTTTTTGTTGAGAAAAAAACTCAGTACCATCGTCCAACTAATGCCATCTGTTATGGTTTCAATCTGATAGCGTATTTCGCCAGAGACATTCTCGGTACTGACCTGTGCTATCAATTCATCGGATAATGGCGTTAGAGTTGCCCGTAATTTTCTGGTCAGATTAACATTTTCGGTAAACTGCTGCTGCGCGTTTTCCAGAATAATTTTGTTTAGCGTGACCAGATCATTGAGAAAGATGTTCATAGGTATCCTTCGTATCATAGAGAACAGAACAACGCCTCAGCGCTGATAAATAGGATGAGGTCCACAGATACTGCCCATCGTGACGACGATAGAGTGGTATTTCCCCAGCACCATTGGCAAACTGCCATTTTTTTAACGGCGTAATAATGTCAGATAGTGTATCGATACCGATATTTTGGGCATATTCAAGTGTGGACAACCATTCGGCGGGATGAGCGTAGTAGGGGGTTAATTGGGTTATTCTCTGATATTCGTTTTGGCTCCAGACGACGGCTTTATTAAGCATGGTGATAATACGATAATAAGCCGGTAGGGTTGCGCATTGTTCGCCATAAAAACGATACAGTAAAATGAGCGCATTGGTATTAACACAGCAGTCGAGCTGGCTAATCTCATTATTTTGTTTCATCCAAGTGTGGAAGGTTTGACATTCAGCCCATTGATGCTGCGGTTCGGTAAGTCGGGCATCAACCTTCTGTAGCTGATAGCCATTCATCTCAACCAGCGTCAGGCGAACGGCGTCAGGAGAAATACGGCCAAATTTGTATAACATTTCGGTAATTATCGCCGTGTCATCAATATCGGCGTCAATCATCTGGCCGTTCATCCAACAGGGATGAGCGTGACGAGGCCAGAAACTGAAATGACCGGGGCGCGTTTCACAACTAGCGAGAAAATCCAGCGCGCGATCAATATAGGGAGCCATTTGCTCGGTGTAGTCGAGCGTCCTTAATACTTGAGCCGTGACAAAAGCATTGGCATCCAGATGCCACTGGCCGTCGGGTGTTCTGACGCTGGACAGGAATGCCCCGTTTTCTGACTGCTGTTGTCGGAGGATTGCATCTGGCGACATGCCGCGCGGCGGCGGCGGGCTACGGTCTGGTAGGGCAACCTCGCGCCAAAGGTCGTTCTGCGGGCTGAAGGTACAACTGACGCCGCACCTTGCCTGTGCATCAACCGTAAAGCCGATGACATTAAACTGAAGAGGCACATTCTCCTTGAGCAACGCTTGTAGCAGTGGCATGGGCTGTGCCACGTGCTGCAATAGCTCACCAATCTTGAGGGCAGCTTGCGCGTTGCCGCCTAAAAAGCGCGGCGCCATAGTAAACAGGCTAAAACTTTCCAACTGGCGTTGATGGTTATAGACCAGGCTGAAACCATAGGTGGTGGCGGGGAATTCATCTGGATTAGGCATGTTAGCTAATACCTGCCTGAGCAGCGCGGCCAGCGGAGGAAATCCACGTTCAGTACCAAATAACCGCATAACGTTGGCAATGTCCGCCAGCGTTATTTCTGCGCTGTGCCACTGATAATAATATTCAGTTGGTGTGTCAGGGTTATCTGGGTAATAGCCAATCATCAACAGCGATAGTCCGGCTGCGGTTAACTGATGTAGGGGATAATCACTATTGGCGTGATTTAGCGGGGAGGCATACAGAGCGATTAATGCTTGATTATTTGGCGGAACTTCGGAGTAAACCTTGGTTTTAACGCCGTCAGCGGTATATTTCCGCCCCAACCATGAGCCAAATTTTAGCGCTTGGGTAGGTGTATCCGGCCGTTGTATCCGGGCAATGTGTGCGAAGCAGGATGCAGATGAGTCTGACGAGGCGTATGGGTAATTTTCCGCACTGAAGGCCCCAATATCACGAGCTTGGGTGGATAGCGGGAGAAAAGTATCAAACGTGCAAGCCACAGCTTGCGGTTTTATGCTGGATGTCGTGAACTCCAGTGGACAACCGTTATAAGCCAATAGACTGGTATTAAATGTCGCAGACAGCAGCCCCGACGCCATCCGTTTCTGGCTAAAACGGTGAATGTCGGGTAATAGCGTGCCTGTTAAATCCGGCACATGATGGCATAAAGTGGTTACCAGGGCGTCCAATGCCGCTGGTAACACCGCAACGCGTTCAACCATGATTATTTACCGTAGCTCATGTCGGAATAACGATGGCAGGCGGATTATCTGTACCGTCGACCAACCGGGTATGCCCACCGACCTCAAGATAGGTAATCGTATAATGAACCGTCCAGGGTTTCTCTGTCAGGCAACGATACTTGAAGGTTTGCGCCTTGGTTTTATCGGGATTAAAGGAGAACCTCTTGGTTTTCTTTTGTTCTTTGTCATCAAGATAAGTGAGTTCAACCAGCACCTGATTGTATTTATCCCAGGAGAATTGGCTGTCGAGGAAAATATCAATTTCATTGAAAGTGAGTAAATTACTCGGATCGAGACCGATGGTGGTAGAAGCGGTTTTGAATTTTGACTGATAGCTGCTGTTACCTTCCCAGCCGGAGCTGCTCGCTGATTTAAAGATAAACTCGCCTTGAATATCGAGTAATTCATTTTTGTCTTTGCTTCTGGCAATATTTTTCCGCCATTCTTTACCGTCTTCGGTAAAGGCATCACTGGTATAGACATTGTTATTGTAGCTGGCTTGAAATGCTGCCGCTTTGATACCGAACTCTTCAAAGCCATCAGGGCCGAAGATTTGCAGTTCGATTTTCTGAAAGAACGGATCATTGACGTTTACTTCAATAAAATAAGGTTTATCTTTTTGGGCTTTTAACGTGTCGGTGCCGATAAAGTTTTGTGGTACGGCGGCCTGAGTAATCGCTTTTGATGAAGTGTAGTTAAAGGATAAGGTTTTATGCTCGGTAATGTTGACCACTTTTAATTCCAATGATGCGCAGGGGAAAAGACCGCCTTTTCCTGTTTCATCTTTACTGCCAATCAATGATTCCAGAATGGAAGCGCTGGCTGATTTTGCCTGCTCATTACTTTCTGCGTTTGGTTTAATGGTTGCGTTGAAAAATATCTTTAGTAGTTCTTCTTTGACAAACTGTAATGCCCACTCTTTTTCTTTGGTCGCCTGATCGCCGGGCATACTTTCGGTCACTTTAATCACGAGTTTTTGATCTTGCTCCAGTTTCTTAATCACGCTGTCAAAGCCGAGCCAAAAACTTGCCGGTGTCTCGACCGGAATAGGAATATTAATGCCAAACTTAGCACCAAATTCCTTATATACGCTGTCAAATTCTGCGGTGACATCCACTTTCAATGCCGGGGTGATACCGGTATAAGTGAGGTTGTAAGCCACAGCGGCAGGTGCCTGCGCTTGATTAAATGCGGCCTCCAGAATAACTGCCTGTTGTGGCGTCAGTTTGGCACTTAAAATGGCAGTGTTATTCCCAAACAGGCTAGGGCTTTGTGCGCTGATCAACTGGCCATTGGCATTTTGTGCATCCAGAACAAAAAAGTTCACGGTACCGTTGTTAAACGGTACTGGCGCTTTACGGGCATTTTGCGGCTTGATCTTCAGTTTATTCAGGTAATCGGTAAACGCAGTATTGAGTTCGCCTTCATCGACAGCAGTATTGACCTCAAAGTTGATGTATCCTCCCTGTTGGTTGGTGTCATCACCGGTGTATTTAATTAATGAAAATACCGGTTTTCCATCACGTACGGCAATATGAATATCACCGGGCAAATACCAAAATTGGTTTTCATCTGAATCATCAGAAAAAAACGTGATATTTTTAATCGTAGCGGTTTTCTCTCTCAATAATAACATGATACATCCTTATGGTCAGTTGGTAATATCGATCTGATCTTCATCGGTAATGAATTCTTTATTTTCAATATCGCCGTAATTATCAATAATCATGATGTCGAGATTAATAAACAGTAATGTCGGGTCGGGTTGATCTGCGCTAAATAATGCAGGTTCTGACTGGTCTTCAGAGAAATAAAATGCTTCCTTTAACGTGTTCATGGCGAATTGGTTATAGCAGTAAGTCACATTGACTAGAACCTGTGTGATTCTTTCCCAGTCAAAAGCTGGGGTGATTTTCAGCGTTCTTTGTTTATAGAGTCGTGAAGATATGCTGACATCCTGGCTGGTGGGCTGGTCTAACCTTACTGGTATATGGGGAGTGTTAGCGCTAATGCTATATTCTTTGATTACCGAAAAAGTATAGCATTCAGGATCTGGTAGCATGATGCTGTATTCTTCTGACGGTTTTTTCTCGGTGATGTGGAAATTTTTTGACGTATTGTTTTCTTTGTTTTCAATATGGGTACAGGTGATATTTACCAATATTGATGTATACCATGCCCAGTTGAATTTTTTTTCTGTGGCAATAACGAAATGATAACGGCTATATAACGATTCAATGTCTAAAAAAATTTCGGTTAAGGATGTGCTCATGATGGCTGAACTGACAAACATCACACCACCGACCGGATGGTTAAAATATAATGTGAACTGATACTCCACCGGCCAGGACATTTTTTTTGTTACAGGGTCGATAATGGCTGAAAAACGGAACGTTTTAGCCGCCATATTATTTCTGGAGAAAACTAATGGGGACCGCGTGGTGCCATAAGTCAAATTGAGCGCCACCAATTGAATATTCTCGTCTAACTCAGATGTCAGCAGTTGAGCTTTTATGGTGCGGTAAGAGAAAAAATCATCCTGAAGCTCGTGATAGCTTACGACGTCGATGGCATCATAATGGCTCTGGCTAACCAATGTGGCAAAAAGCGCTTGAGGATAGAGAGATCGCCGCACTACCGTAGTTTCGGTGATTCGGGCACTGAGTGTCCGTTTATCAATATCTTTAACTGAGATGTTTTGTAATTGAAAACCAAATTTTGGCTCGGGAGCCGTTTTTATTTGACCAAATACTGGAGTGAAAAATTCGCAAGTCAGAATCGTGCTCAATTCAGCCGTGGCTTGTCTTATGTAATGGTCGGGATTGGTATTTCTTACCTTGATAGTAACCAGCTTATTACTGATTAAGGTTTCGGAAATATCATCAATATTAAAAGAAAAAATCAGCGCATTAAAACCGAATGAGATTTTCAGATATTCATATACCTGATCCCATTGGGCATCAAGTTCAAAGGTTGAGGGGGGTAACTGTTGCAGGTAGTCGATTTTATAACTGACAGCAATCGGTGCTGATTCCGGTTGCTGAAGCAGCGCGACGATTCGCTCAATATCATTCGCATCAGTCAGTGCGGCCATGATATAGCAAAACTGATTATTCCCCAGCGAGGTGTGATTCAGCAGTTGAGGCATAGCTTGTGGAATACTGAGCGTGGCAGTGCTGGCAATAATTTGTAGGGGGAGCAGGATAGCGTCCGGCGGAATATCGGGATTATCCCGAGCCGCTGCCTGTGCTGCAGCCATACTGCTGTTCAGTTGCGTCTGCAATGAGAGTATTGCGTAGTAAGTCATCGGTTGCGCGGTGGCGCTATTCCTGAATATTTGGTAACGCACTTCGGGAATAGTCTGCTCATTCACCAGAATACTGGGTGCCAACGCGCTATAATAATAAACTTGGCTACCTGGCATTACATTAATAAAACCGATAGTTTGTTCCGTTATTCTGTTATCCATGGGGGTGTCCATGTTGAATAAAAAACAATCAACCGAGCATCAGTCATCAATGCAATGACCGATGCTCTGCCTATCCAATAGTAATGAACACTGTTCATCACCGCCTCAACGGGAGGGCCGGTTCAGAGGCAGCACGTTTGACCGCCGCTACGCCAGAAGAATGACGGGCCATTAACACTTCACCACCACCGCGACCGATGAACCGGTTACCTTGCCCTCAATTGGCTTGGGATCGCGCTCGTCATTGTAAATAATGGTGCCGCTGTAGGTGATTTCAGGAATGTCATCTGTGCCATCGGGTAAAAATTCGAAGGTAAGGTCGCGGCGGGTGGTGGTGTCCACGAGATCTTTTTCTTCCAGACTAATCGATTGAGTCTGTTTAAACTTGTAGGTCTTATAGTTCACCATCATGTCGAAGATGATAATTAGTACATCTTTCTTCGACGCGATGAAAAATATGGAGTAGGTCGTTTTCCTCGGTAAGGCATCCATTATTTGAATCTGATTCGCGCGGGTGCTGCCATATCCGGGTAACTGTGGGGATGGCTCAATACCTGGTTCGATGTAAGTGAAATTACCACCATCCCGGGTATAATAATTGGTAGTGAAATAAATGGGATTCTCTGGCTTCATGCCTATTGGATAAATAAAGGGTTTTGGCTGCGTGGAAATATTCAATACCTGGGTATCGCTTTTTAATTCTACACCATGCGCTGGATCGGAATATTGGGCTTTCAATAGCACCTGGCTGAATGTTTCCCATGCATGTGCATCAAGTAACGAATCAATTTGTGCGTAGACAATACCGCATTGTGCCATGTTGATATATTGAACCAGACTATCAATTACATCTATTTTACCTGAATGATAGGGTTTTGAATGTAATCCTGAGAAATTCACCGTATATGAATAGCTGTAGGTGCGTCCCAGTTTTTTATCAATATACCATTTCTCGGTTTTTTGCGATGCGGTGTTTTTTCTGTCGAAGCGGAGTGTGCTGACATGATTATCATCATATTTTGCGATAATAAT
>NZ_JAZGQA010000077.1:0-19756 GCF_048593855.1 Yersinia sp. 2542 StPb PI | reverse complement strand
ATATTATTAAATACCATTTTAATGTTGTAATTGATCAAGATTCGCTAAATTACCAACGCTTTTTGACACATATGCAATTTTTTATCCAGCGTATGATTGAAAGTAACCAGATAGAAACCAAAGATGACTTTATTTTTGAACAAATGATCCGCGAGTACCCTGGTGAGTACCGTTGCAGTATGTTAATCGGTGAATACATCAAAAATCTGCTCAGTATTACTCTCTCAAATGATGAAATGTTGTATTTAATCATTCATTTAGTTCGTATTGCAGGCTCGTCAATAGATGAAGAGTAGCACCAAATAACAACCGGTGGTATTTCAGTATGGGTTTGTCTGTCAGCGACAAAAAAGTATAACAGACAAATCTCACATCCTTCAGATTATTTAATTACAAAACACCAAGTTAAGTTAATTAAAATAAACTTGACGATATCCTCGCAAATACAATACATCGTCTCACCTTAACTGTTTTTTTATTTTAAATAGAGTGGTAGTTTGCCATTCTATATTCACATTTGAATTTTTTTTGTGTTGTTTTTAACATCAATAATGATTTTTAAGTGCCAGGTTGGTCGATGCCTCATTGAGAAACATCTGTCAAAACAAATATCAAATCACTATAACCGGCTAAAGCATTAGATCCGTTACCTCCCGTTCCTTAGGTGCTACCCAATAGTAGGTCTAAAATGAAAAAAATAAATCAGGATGTCGTGCTTACCCCCGTCGAACAGATTGACATGTCGGGGAAATCTGCAATCAAGAGAGTTATTGCACACATAAATCAGATGAACATAAATACTATGCCCATGGCATTATTTATGACTATTTCAGCCATTGTATTCATTTCGGCTTATGCCAGTTACTTACCCAAAAATATGATTGGCGGGCTGGCTGTAATCATGACGATGGGTTTTGTTTTATCACATATCGGCCGCCACATACCGCTGTTGAAAGATATCGGTGGGCCAGCAATTTTGTGTTTAATGGTGCCCTCGGTTTTGGTTTATTTTGGTATTTTCCAAACCAACACCTTGGATACTGTCCATTTGCTGATGAAAGAGGCGAACTTACTCTATTTTGTTATCGCCAGTCTGGTGGTCGGCAGTATTCTTGGGATGAACCGCGTGGTGCTTATTCAGGGAATGACCCGGATGTTTGTCCCGCTAGTGGTGGGAACCATTACGGCGGTGGTTACGGGTTTGCTGGTGGGTAAATTATTTGGTTTTACTCTCTATCACACCTTCTTCTTTATTATTGTACCTATCATCGGTGGCGGTATTGGCGAGGGCATCTTGCCATTATCGTTGGCTTACTCGGCTATCCTTGGTCAGGCTCCTGATGTGTATGTGGCTCAACTGGCACCGGCTGCGGTGATGGGGAATATTTTCGCTATTATTTGTGCCGGGGTGCTGGCGCGTATTGGTCTACGTCGCAAGGATCTCAATGGCGAGGGGATGTTAATTCGCTCGGCACAAGATAATGCGGTATTCACCGCCCAGGAAGGGCCAAAGCAAGCCGATTTCCAACTGATGGGCGGTGGGTTATTAATGACCTGTGCTTTCTTTATTGTCGGGGGCTTATTTGAAAAGATTGTCCACATTCCCGGCCCGGTGCTGATGATTTTGATTGCGGTGATGTGTAAATATGCGCAGGTTATTCCGTCGAAAATGGAACAAGGTGCGCACAGTTGGTATAAATTCGTCTCCACCACACTGGTATGGCCGCTGATGATAGGATTGGGGATGCTGTATGTTCCACTGGAAAGTGTCGTCGCCGTATTCTCTGTCGGTTATGTGGTGGTGTGTGGTGCGGTGGTGTTGTCGATGGCCGCGGTCAGTTTTATTATCGCGCCCTATCTGAATATGTATCCGGTTGAAGCGTCGATCGTCACCAGTTGCCACAGCGGGCTAGGTGGCACCGGTGATGTTGCTATTCTCTCTGCCTCGAACCGGATGTCACTGATGCCATTTGCCCAGATAGCAACCCGTATCGGCGGTGCGTCCACCGTCATTGGGGCTACGTTACTGTTGGGTTGGATTATGTAAATAACAGCCCGATAAGACTGAGGTCATCAGCGGCATCCCTGAGCGGATGCCGCTGGTTTTTTATCAGGACAGTTTTGGTGCGTGCTGATTGATAAAAACAGCTTCGAGGCAGTGCGGCTCATTACTGGCAATACTGCTTTAATACTTCTTGCTGACTGGGTAGCAACTTGTAGAGATAAACTGGCCGACCGGTCGCACCGTAAAGTACCTTAGTGCTTAAAACTTCGGTATCAGAAAGGTAAATCAAATATTTGCGACAAGAAACCCGTGAAATACCAATGGCGTTGGCCATCTGTTCGGTTGAAAATTCCCCATCCTGCATTTCCTGAATCCATTCACACACCGTGCGCAGTGTTTGTGCTGTCAGCCCCTTGGGTAGTTTCTTGCGCTCAGCTGGCGTCGCATTGCTACGCCGCAGTAATGAGTCGACATCTTCCTGAGCACAATATTCACGTTGTCCCAGCAAACTCTGTTTTTCCCGGTAAGTGGAGAGTGCCTCTTCGAAACGCGAAAACTGGAAGGGTTTAATTAAATAGTCCACTACGCCGTATTGCAGCGCTTTCTTGATGGTATTCACATCGGTAGCAGATGAAATAACAATCACGTCAGTATGTTCGCTGAATTCACGCAACACTGGCAGCAAATCCAAGCCATTGTCTTGGCGCATAAAAACATCCAATAACACCAGGTCAATGGGGTGTTCTGTTGTCATCAAATGCTCTCTGGCTTGCTGTAAACTGGACACCGTACCGCAGCAGTTAAAGCCCGCCACTTGGCTCAGATAGCACTTGTTCAGCTCAGCTACCATTGCATCATCATCTACTATCAATACATTAATCATGATTTACCGCGCTGATGTTGTTTGAAGGAATGTCATTCGGTGTGATGTCGTAAGGAAGGCTGATAAAGAACTGGGTAAAAACGCCCGCTTCAGAATCAAATTCTATATTGCCACCAATACTCTCTAAACTCTGACGCACCAGGCTCAAACCGATACCGTGCTCATTTCCTTTAGTGGAAAATCCATTATCAAAAATACGGCTTTGCAATTCTGATGCGATACCCGGCCCATCATCGCTGACAACACAATGTATCCGGCCATTTTGATAGTGGAAGCTGACATTGATCTCCCGTTGACTCAGGCTACCAATGGCGTCCATGGCATTCTCGATTAGATTACCCAACACCGTAATCAAAGTGGTGGTCACTTGCTCATTATCGGTATCGGGGAGCAGGCTCTCGTCACTGATGGATAAGGTTATCCCCAAATCGCGCGCACGGTTAATTTTCCCCAACAGGAAACCGGCTATCACCGGCGATTTTACTTTACGCAGCAGCGATCCAATTTCTGCCTGATAATTATTGGAGGTTTTAACGATGTAATCTTCAAGTTGCTGATAATACTTCATATGCAACAGACCCAAAATGACATGAAGTTTATTCATAAATTCATGTGACTGCGCCCGCAACGCGTCGGCATAGTGCACCATACCGGTCAAGCGTTGCATCAGTTGGCTCACTTCAGTTTTATCTCGGAAGGTGGCGATGGCACCGATAATATCGCCTTTTACTATTACCGGAACGGTGTTGGTCAGTAATATGCTGCCATTAAAGTTTATCTCTTCATCACGGCGAGCGATGCCCGTTTCCAATACTTGCTGTAAGTACAAGCGCACCGGCCAATATTTGCTGGCATTACTTAATAATAAGTTCTCCATCGGCCCACTTTGTTTAAATAAGCGCTTTGCTTCATGGTTAACGACGGTAATGCGTGAGTTGGCATCAACCGCAATGACGCCTTCCTTAATGGATTGCAACATGGCGTTACGCTGTTCGAATAAATTAGATATTTCATACGGCTCGAAACCTAGCATAATTCGTTTAAGCGCTTTGACTAAAAACCAGGTGCCCAAGGAGCCAATCAGAGCTCCGAATAATATGGTCCAGGGAATGGTCCAGCGAGTTTCGCTCACTACCGAATCGATACTGGTCAGTGAGATACCAATAGCGACCACCCCTAGCTGTTTGCCGTGCGGCTCATAGACCGGAATAAAAATACGTAATGCTCGCTCAAGGACGCCACGGTTTATCGCACTGTTCTCTTTCCCCTCAAGCGCGGGTTGCAGATCATTACCGATAAAGTGTTGCCCGATCATTTCAGGATTAGGGTGTGAATAACGGATGCCTTTCATATCGGTAACCACGATGAACAACAGACCATTGGCTTTCTGAACTTCACTGGCATAAGCCTGAATCTGCCGTCCGGCAGCCGGGTCACTCAATCCGTTAATAATCGTGGGCGAGAACGATAATGTGCGTGCTACGGCAACGGCCTTGTCTTGCAAACTATCCTGTGCCATTTGACTGAGCTGAATAAAGAACAGGGTGTGAACCACCAACAGCACCGAGACAATGACCCCAGAAACCATCAAGGTAATCGTGGTGCTGAGCCGTAACGGCACTTTTTGCTTTGCTGCCGTTGTTGCGTTGTTCATGTCATGCTCCAGAGACACTGACCAGTGTGATGCATCGACCGCTAGATTGAGGTAATGGGGGTGGGTGAATCAGCGGTAAGCTAAATAAACGGGTAAACTCAATTACCCTATAGTTTACGCCGTTTATTTATTAGGATGCTAAGACTTAGAATTACTTTAACTACATAACGATTTATATAATTATTCAAACTGAATGCTGTCAGGCGGTTGTCCCATTTGCCGCGCAAGGAACCGCTACAAGCGGTTTTATCATCAATTTGCCAGGCGGGGGGCGGAGGCGATGATCAATTCAATCTCTTTATCGGCCAACTCGTCATGGGCCGCTGCCGATAAACTGCTATCAGTGATAACCACATCAAAATCAGCTAACGGTAATGCCAGATAGGTGGCTATTTTGCCGTATTTTGACGCATCAGCCAGTAGCACGCGCTTACTGCTGACTTCACAGACTGCTCGTTTGACCACCACCTTATCTTCGTCTGGCGTAGAGATACCCCGCAATCCCCAGCAGGATGCGGAAATAAAAGCGATATCGATGGACAAGTTTCGTAGGGCGCGGGCTGCTGCCTCACCGACACATGAGCGGTTTTCACGACACAGTGTGCCGCCGGAGTGAATCATTCTGCATTGGCAGGATTCAATCAGAAAGTTGGCGATGACGAAGTCATTAGTTACCACCAATAAATCATCCCTGGCTTCCAATTGGCGCGCCAGTGCCAGTGTCGTTGTTCCCGCATCAAGATAAATACAGCTATTACGTGGGATATGCAGTGCGGCTGACATGCCAATGGCATTTTTCTGGCTGCTATACATCAGTGTCTTATCCAGATGCGAGGGTTCTGCGGCCAGCCGCTCAGTGGAACGCACCCCACCTGACACTGATAACACCGCGCCTTGCTCTTCCAGCTTCTGCACGTCACGGCGAATAGTCATGTGTGATACGCCTAAACGATCAGTCAGTTCAGCAATGCTAACCACTCCACGTTCGGCAACCAGTGCCAGAATCTGTTGGTGACGTTCAACCGGTATCACGTTAACTCCTCGCCAAATTCACCCACTTGCGGGCTATAGGATGGTAATTAATGTGATTATACGTCAAGAGTGAAAATTTCTTTCTCATTTTTTAACGTAAATGTTACGCACCGCGGTGAGATGGGTGATGTTGCGGGTAAAAAAAGGCGGTAAAAATAGCTAATTGATTAATTTTGCTGCTGAATGCAGGGTTGAGCTACTGAATGGGCAAATGTGAAATGATGTGATTTAATGATTTTTTGTGTTAATTATTGTGATTTAACTCACGATAACAGCCTTTACCTCCGGCTATGCTTAACATAAGAAATCAAATTATCACCAAAATTAACACGGAGAGAATATGACTCACGCAGAAACACTATCAGTATGCGTTATCGGGCTAGGCTCTATGGGAATGGGGTCCGCACAGTCTTGTATTAAAGCCGGGCTACAGACCTACGGCGTTGATCTTAATCCGCTGGCACTGGAAACCTTACGAAAAAATGGCGCGATAAGCGCCCAAGTCAGCGCGGATGATTTTGCCAATAAATTGGATGCCGTTGTGGTGCTGGTGGTGAATGCTGCTCAAGTAAAACAGATTCTATTGGGCGAGCAGGGGTTGGCGGCCAAATTAAGGCCCGGCACTGCCGTTATGGTGTCGTCAACTATCTCAGCCCAGGATGCCAAATTGATCGAGCAAGGGCTGTTGGCACATAACCTCATTATGTTGGATGCGCCAGTATCGGGCGGCGCAGTGAAAGCTGCTGCGGGTGAAATGACGGTAATGGCCTCCGGTAGCAGTGCTGCCTTCGAAAAGTTACAGCCAGTATTAGACGCGGTAGCCGGGCAGGTTTATCGCATCGGCGATGAAATTGGCCTGGGCGCAACCGTGAAAATTATCCACCAGTTGTTAGCCGGGGTCCATATTGCTGCCGGTGCCGAAGCGATGGCACTGGCCGCGCGCGCGGGGATCCCGTTGGATACGATGTATGAAGTTGTCACCCATGCCGCGGGTAACTCGTGGATGTTTGAAAACCGTATGCGCCATGTCGTGGATGGTGATTATTCGCCCAAATCGGCGGTAGATATTTTTGTAAAAGATTTAGGGCTGGTGACCGATACCGCCAAAGCGCTGCACTTTCCTCTGCCATTGGCATCAACCGCCTTCAACATGTTTACTTCAGCCAGTAATGCCGGTTTTGGTCAGCAGGATGACAGCGCGGTAATCAAGATTTTCAGTGGTATTACCTTGCCGGAAAAACAGGAGAATATCTAATGCGACTCGGTGTAATTGCGGATGATTTTACCGGTGCGACCGATATTGCCAGTTTTCTGGTGGAAAATGGCATGTCGACGGTGCAAATCAATGGTGTGCCTGATGCCGATTATCATGTGAATGCCGATGCGGCAGTGGTCAGCCTGAAATCACGATCTTGCCCAACGGCAACTGCGGTGGCGGACTCACTGGCGGCCCTGGCATGGTTACAAGCGCAGGGCTGCCAACAATTCTACTTCAAATACTGCTCAACCTTCGACAGCACCGCGCAAGGCAATATTGGCCCGGTCACTGATGCATTACTGGATGCACTGGGTCAACAACAAACCATCATCTCTCCGGCGCTACCAGTGAATGGAAGGACGGTATATCAGGGCTACCTGTTTGTGATGGGGCAACTGCTGGCGGAGTCGGGGATGCGCAATCACCCAGTGACGCCGATGACAGACAGCAATCTCTTGCGGCTGATGGACGCACAAGCGCGCGGTCGCAGTGGATTAATCAACAGTACAGTGATGGACCAAGGGGTTCAGGCCGTGAGATCACAGCTCACTCGCCTGAAGGAAGAGGGCATACGTTATGTGGTGCTGGATAGCTTAAACGAGAGTCACTTGCTCACGCAGGGTGAAGCAGTACGCGACATGGTACTGGTGACCGGGGGATCCGGCTTGGCCATCGGTCTGGCACGGCAATGGGCTTGTGATGAGTCCGATCAGCCGCAAGCCACATCTGCTGGTGCACCACAAGGCAAACTGTGTGTAGTGCTGTCGGGGTCATGCTCGGCGATGACCAACCGTCAAGTGGCTCGTTATGCACCACAAGCGCCTAGCCAATCGATAGATATCGCCCGTTGCCTAAATGAACCTGAATCTTATGCTGAAGAGTTATGCGCATGGGTAATGGAAAATGCGGGCGGTCCGTTGGCACCGTTACTGTATGCCACCGCTGAACCCGAGGTGTTACAAAAAATTCAGCAGCAGTGGGGGGCGGCTGCCAGTAGTGAGGCGGTAGAGCGGCTGTTCGGTACCATTGCACACCGTTTACAACAACTTGGCTTCCAGCGTTTTATCGTGGCGGGTGGCGAAACCTCAGGGATTGTTGCGCAGTCACTGGGTATTCAAGCTTTCCATATCGGCCCGGCAATCTCACCGGGAGTACCTTGGGTAAAATCCACAGATCATCCGGTTTCACTGGCGTTGAAGTCAGGTAATTTTGGTGACGAAAACTTTTTTGCCAGAGCACAAACGGAGTTCGCAGTATGAATGAGCAGCAAGCGCGGGAAGAGATGGTTAAGTTAGGCGCGTCCTTTTTCCAACGGGGCTACGCCACCGGCTCAGCGGGAAATCTGTCAATGAAACTGGCTGATGGCACATTATTGGCCACACCAACAGGTTCCTGTCTGGGTGAACTGCATGCGGAACGGTTATCAAAAGTCAGTTTGGAAGGTGAATGGATCTCAGGTGATAAACCGTCAAAAGAGGTCAGTTTTCATCGCGCAATCTATCTTAATAACCCTGCGTGTGAAGCGGTTGTTCACCTCCATTGCCTCTATCTGACAGCGCTTTCCTGCTTACAAGGGCTGGATAGCCGTAATGCCATCAAGCCCTTTACACCTTATGTGGTGATGCGGGTCGGCGATGTCCCGGTGGTGCCATATTATCGTCCAGGTGACGCGCGGTTGGGTGAGGCGTTGGCAAAGCTGGCACCCCATTATCGTGCTTTCCTGCTGGCAAATCATGGCCCGGTTGTGGTGGGTAAAAGCCTACGGGAAGCCGCTGATAATATGGAGGAGCTAGAGGAAACCGCTCGTCTGATATTTACGCTGGGTGACCGACCTATTCGCTATTTGACTGATGACGAAATTGCAGAGTTAAGGAGTTAAAGATGCCTAAGTTTGCGGCTAATTTATCAATGATGTTTACCGAGGTTCCTTTCCTGGATCGCTTTAAGGCGGCCAAAGATGCCGGTTTCAGTGCGGTGGAGTTTCTATTCCCTTACGACTATCCGGCGGCACTCCTTGCACAGATACTGGCAGAAAACAGCTTGCAGCAAGTGCTGTTTAATACCGCACCTGGAAATACCAGTAGCGGTGAATGGGGGCTGACGGCACTACCCGGCCGGGAGCAAGAGGCGCGCCGTGATATTGATTTGGCGTTGGAGTATGCATTAGTGCTGGGGTGCCCGTCAGTCCATGTGATGGCCGGTGTGGTGCCGGTGGGGGCTGATCGTGCAGCTTATCAGCAGACATTTGTTGAAAATATTCGCTATGCGGCTGACCGCTTTGCCGAACATAATATTAAGGTAATGATTGAGGCGTTAAACCCGAAAATAAAACCTAATTATCTTTTTTCCAGTCAGTATCAGACCTTGGAACTGGCTAATGTTATCGACCGCCCTAATGTATTTACCCAATTGGATCTCTTCCATGCGCAAATAGTGGATGGCAACCTCAGTCAGTTAATTACCTCTTTAGCTGGGCGCTATGGCCATATTCAAATTGCCTCGGTGCCGAATCGTCATGAACCAGATGAAGGGGAGATTAACTACCCGTACTTATTCGATCTACTCGATAGTATTAACTATAGCGGCTGGGTTGGTTGCGAGTATCAACCACGGGCTAATACGATGGCAGGCTTAGGCTGGATAAAACCTTACCAATCATAGCTGCTGGTATCGAACACTTCACCGGGTTGTTTGAATCACAGAAATAATAATTACAGAGTCGAGAAAACATCGTGACGTCGTTTGGCGGCCGCGCGCTATTTCTTCGCTACTCGCATTAGGCGGGTGTGGCTCAGAATAAAATTAATAGAAAAGTGCCAATAAGCACATAACAAACAACCCATGTAATATTTTTTGTTATCGAGGTTTAAATAATGTCTACCTCCCTACTGCTGACTATTGCTGTTGCCAGCGTTTTACTTTTATTAATATTGGTCATTAAAGGCAAGGTCCATCCCTTTGTTGCGCTATTGGTTGTCAGTTTGTTGGTTGCAATAGCAACAGGTATTCCGGTCAGTAATATCATGAAAGTGATTATGTCCGGTATGGGCGGATTGCTTGGTTCGATAACCATAATTATTGTGCTTGGGTCAATGCTGGGAGGGCTGATTGAAGCCTCCGGTGGTGCGGAATCTCTGGCTCAACGATTTACTGGCTCATTGGGGATCAAGCGCACGGTCATGGCATTAACCCTGACTGCCTTTATTTTGGGGATCCCCGTATTTTTTGAAGTTGGCTTTATCATTGTTATCCCGCTTATTTATGGTTTCGCTAAAGTTGCTAAAGTATCACCCATTAAATTTGGCCTGCCTATGGCCGGGGTCATGCTAACAGTACATGTGGCCTTGCCAACTCATCCGGGAGCAGCGGCGGCGGCTGGGCTATTGGGTGCGGATATGGGGCGGCTAATGATGATTGGCATCCTTATCTCTATTCCGGTCGGGCTGATAGGGTATTGGGTCGCGAAGAGTATGAATCGCCGTAACTATGCGCTTTCAATTGACGTATTGGAGCAGTTGCAGTTGGCAAAACCTGAAACCGGGATTGCTGCTGAACCGGCGAAAGATATTCGCGACCGAATCCCGGGGGCGGGGTTAATTGCTTCACTTATCATTATTCCCATCGCCTTGATCATGCTAGGTTCGTTGGCTGCCACCGAGTTGCCTGAAGAGAGCTTGCTGCGAGAAGTTATCGTGCTTATCGGTACGCCCGCCATTGCATTGTTAATTGCTCTGGGGTTAGCAACCTATCTGTTGGGTATTCGCCGTGGCTGGGGCAAGGACAAAATAGAACAGATTATGGGGGATGCTATTCCAACGTCGGCGGCGGTCATTATGGTAGCTGGCGCTGGTGGCGCTTTTGGTAAGGTTCTGGTTGAGTCTGGTGTTGGCAAAGCATTGGCGGTTTCACTGGAAGCTATCCACTTGCCTTTAATTCCCGCGGCTTTTCTGCTCTCGCTGGCGTTACGTGCTTCTCAAGGCTCGGCTACCGTAGCAATCCTGACTACCAGTGGTTTGCTGACTCAAGCGGTTACCGGGCTTGATAGCATGCAGTTAGTATTGGTGACCCTTTCGGCGTGTTTTGGTGGCTTGGGGTTATCCCATGTTAATGATGCTGGATTTTGGGTGGTAACACGTTATCTGGGGCTTTCCGTCGCTGATGGATTAAAAACCTGGACAGTATTGACGACGCTGATGGGGCTAACCGGATTTGCTTTGGTATGGTTGGCATGGGTCTTGGTATAAAGAACAGCAGTCGATAGGAATAAACTAATAATAAGAGTCCGCAGGCCAGGCGGATTCTTATTACATTCACTTTCCCTGTGGCGATTATTCCCCAACACTTTGCCAGTAATCACTCACTATTATGCTAATTTAATGTCAGCTTACCTACTAATCTACTACCGCTAATTAAATCATTCCTACGTCATTACGCCTATCACATATCGCTAATGTCATGATACTGCAATAGTATCGTTGTTCTCTCGTCTGACCAAAAATAATCAATATATTGAAAACAACTGATATACAGCTTTCTAAACCTAAGCTATCTTAGCTTAAGAATTTCATGATTAATTGATAAAACCAAAGGTGAAAGAAGTCAGGATTCATTATTACCATTTTATATAAATTAAAATGTGAAAGTATTACTGTCGCCTAAAATAAGCGATAGAGGCAAAAAAAAAGACAGAAAAATAAACAAAAGGTAAACGGGAGATAGCGAATATGCCTACAGATGATAGCAAGAATGGAATTATCGACTACGTATCCACCGGGCATCTACCTGACCCAGACACTGTGGTTAAATTGGTGCAAGAAGCTCATAAACGTTTTGGTGCCGATACCGAAGGTGTAGTTTCTAGCGTTTATCCTGCATTGGAACGCGTTGCGCCGAATCTGTTTGGCGTCTGCATGGTTGGCACCAACGGTAAAGTGCATTCTGCCGGTGATGTAGATGTTGAGTTTACCATCATGAGTGTCTCCAAACCCTTTGTGTTTGCACTGGTTTGTCAGGCTATCGGAGCCAAAGTCGCACGTGAAAAACTGGGCGTGAACAGCACCGGTATGGCATTTAACTCCGTTACTGCGATTGAACGCACGCCAGATGGCCGCACTAACCCGATGGTGAACTCCGGTGCGATTGCCACCACCAGTCTGGTACCTGGATCAACCAGTGATGAGCAGTGGAAATTCATCTATGACGGATTGTGCCGTTTTGCCGGACGCAAGCTGACACTAAACGAAGAAGTGTATCAATCTGCCTGTGAAACCAACTTCCGTAACCGTGGTATCGCTAATGTGCTGCATGGTTATGGCCGTTTGGGGTGCGATCCTCTTATTGCTACCGACTTATATACCCGCCAATGTTCGCTGAATGTCAGCGCCAAAGATCTTGCGGTGATGGGCGCGACACTGGCTGATGGTGGGGTTAACCCACTGACTCGCGAGCGGGTGGTGGACAACGATGTATGTCATTACGCATTAGCGGTAATGGTAACAGCAGGGTTGTACGAAACGTCTGGTGACTGGCTTTATGACATTGGTCTGCCGGGCAAAAGCGGTATTGGTGGTGGAATTGTGACGGTGTCACCTGGAAAGGGGGGGTTAGGGACGTTTGCACCGCTACTCGACAGTGCGGGTAACAGCGTTAAAGGGCAACTGGCTGCCCGGTTCTTATCACGTAGTCTTGGGATGGACATGTTTGTTTCTGAGCCTTACACCGAAAAGAGTTGAGTTACACGATCTGAGCATTGCGCTGACAGTCATATTGTTTCGTGTGCAAGGTTGATTTAAGAACGAGAGCACTTGGTAGACGAAATTATCTCGCAAGCCAAAGGGCTCGAAAACAAGAATACATGTCAAAAGGATAGAGAATTTATGGCGAATCAATCAACTCACCGCGCTGGTGCGGAAGTTAAAGAATCCTGGGTGCCGATGATAACCATCGCATTAGCCCAGATTCTGATGTCATTCAACGTTGCCTCCCTACCGGTCGCGTTGGGTGGGATGGTAAAAAGTTTTAATGTGCCACCCACCACCATCGCCACCGCGATTGTTATGTACTCATTATCTGTTGCGGGCTTCGTGATGTTGGGTGCCAAACTCAACCAACGTTTTGGGCCGCTGGTGGTATTTCGCAGCACAGTACTGCTGTTTGGTATCGCGCAGGTCATGATGACATTCAGCCCGAATGTTACTGTAATGATCAGTGCGCAAGCATTAAGTGGCTTGGCGGGGGCGGCTTTGGTGCCAGCACTGGTCGCTTTGATCGCTGAAAACTACCGTGGTACACAACAGGCGACGGCGCTCGGCGCTTTAGGCTCAGCTCGAGCCGGTGCGGGTGTCGCGGCGTTTCTGATCGGTGGTGTCCTGGGTACCTATATCGGCTGGCGTCCAGCGTTCGGTATTTTGATTGTGTTATCAGCCGTGATCTTTGTGCTGAGCTTCCGATTGAAATCTGATAACGGTCGTCCTGAAGTGGGCATCGATGTGTTTGGGGTGGTACTGGCGGCATCGGCGATTATTCTGCTGTCGTTTGGTTTTAATAACCTGAACCGCTGGGGCTTCGGTCTGGTGCGTGATGGTGCGCCCTTTGATTTGTTAGGCTTCTCACCCGCGCCCTTCATGATTGTATTGGGTATTGTGTTGGGTCAGGCGTTTGTGGTTTGGACCCGTCGCCGTCAGGAACAAGGTAAAACACCGTTACTGGCACTGGAAGTGATTACCTCATCTACGGAAAAAGCGGCAGTATTCGCTATGTTTGCCGTGGTCGCACTGGAAGCGATGTTGAACTTCTCAGTTCCGTTGTATATCCAGATAGTGCAGGGCAGTACCCCGATGGCAACAGCGATTGCCATGATGCCATTTAACTTGTCAGTGTTCTTCTCCGCGATGCTGATAGTCCGTTTCTATAAGAAATTGACACCACGCAAAATCGGCCGTTATGGTTTTATCACCTGTACCATCGCCCTGTTGTGGTTGGCATTCGTGGTGCGCAATAACTGGAGTGAGTTCGCGGTACTGTTCGGCCTGGTGGTATTCGGTCTGGCACAGGGCGCATTGGTGACCTTGCTGTTTAACGTATTAGTCAGTGCATCACCGAAAGAGTTGGCAGGCGATGTTGGTTCGTTGCGTGGTACGACTAACAACCTGGCAAATGCCATCGGTACTGCGGTTGCCGGTGCTTTGTTGGTCGGTTTGCTCAGTGCTAACGTGCTGCGTGGTGTGGCTGAAACGCCAATTCTGACGCCAGAAATTCAGGCTCAGATCAATATGGACAGCATCAACTTCGTCAGCAATGACCGCCTGCAAGGTGTGTTAGCTCAGACGACGGCGACACCTGAACAGGTTGCCGAAGCGGTGCGAGTCAATGAAGAGGCACGTTTACGAGCGCTGAAATTTGGCTTACTGATTATGGCGTTGCTATCACTGCTGGCTATCTTCCCAGCAGGCCGCTTGCCTGATTACTTACCGGGCGAATTGCCTGCGGATAATCTGGATCCTAAAGCCCGCAAATAACATGCTGTATTGATAGAAGAAAACGCTAAAACGAGCCTGGCAGTGTGCTGCGAAAACAGCCACTGTCAGTGTTCAACCCGCTTTAACCCCATCAGTTATAATATCATCGGCAGTGCGCCTTGTGGCGGCGCTGATGACTGATGCTCGTTTTACAACTTCAATATCGTAATCGCCGGGAACTGCAAGTGATGCATAAACTCACGCAGGATAAGCAAGCGTGCGGCAAACACATTATCTGCCGGTATCCCTTCAGAGGCTGCGGGTCTACCCATCATTACCGCCGCCAGCCTGTCAAACACCCGCTCTACCGCCTCAAGCGATAAGTGCATTTCGCTCTGTAAAGGCAAACCCGCGAGCTGAGCTATCTCGGCTATCTCGCTATCGGTAGTAACTAATTGGGAGGTTTTATTCAGCGCGGGGCTAATACGGATAACTTCATCTTCAACCACCATAATGGCGGTTTCCATCTCATCAGCCGTTGGCGGATTGTGGCGGAAATAGCGCTGAGCTGTATGGGTATCACCCACGGTAAGTGGCCATTGAGCACCCGTCGGGTCAGTAATTACCGTGCTTGCATCACGACCAATATGCAGCAGGGTGATGACCTGCGCGCTATTACTGAGAGATGCGCGGATAGTTTCATATTCGGTCTGAATGCTATGCATTATCTACCACCTAAAGGGCTAGCGTTACTCAATTAATCCATGTGGAACAACCAAATTACCCCGGAAAACCTGCGGATTTACATGTTTACCCGCGCGGGCATCAATTAAGTCGACCACTTTTCTCGCCAATGTTTCTAATGAATACTCGATTGCTGGCACTGCCGGGATACCGGGTAATTGCACTGAACCATCCAGGCTGAAAACCATCACTTTATCAGGAACGGTACGCTTGAAGACATGCAATAGCGAGATGGCCTTTTGCGCTTCGATTTCATCCATTACCAACAGCGCATTAAATTGTGCACCGTTATTCAATAGTGTCTGCAACGCCTCTGAAGAGGAGTGAACGTTACCCATCACTAAACTGCGGTTATAGGGAATCAGGTAATTCTCCAACGCCCGTTGATAACCCAGTAGCGTCTGTTCCGCCACCGTGCCAGAGGCATGATTTAACAGCGCAATATGTCGGCGGCCCTGACTGACCAAATAGTGACAGGCAGTTTCTGCTGCGAATGAGTGATCGAATAAAATACTGTTAGGGGTAGAGGACTCAAGACAATCAATCATGATGATATTTTCATCATGAGATGGCAGCGCAAAGCGCGCCCCGATGATGATAATGGCATCGCACAAACCATTGGCGAGCTCAGCGACGGCATTTGCTACCCCGATGCTATTGTCGGCAAAACGCAGTAATAAATGCTTTTGATGCTGGCTGAACTGTTTTTCCAAGGCAAACAGATAACTGGTTGTTTGTTGAATGTGTTCAGTAGCGCAAATCACACCGACACACCCGGTTGACTGTGCAGTCAGAAACTGGGCGATGACATTCGGTTTATAATTCAGAGTCTCAACGGCCTTCATCACCGCCAGACGGCTCTCTTCCTTGACGCCGCGTGAACCGCTTAACACCCGGGACACTGTAGCTTTAGATACGTTGGCTAACCGCGATACATCATTAATAGTCGACATAACTTCACTCCACTTTATCTGATCAATGGCCAGAGGGCCTGGTCAGTTCCCTATTTCCTTGGTTCCAGTCTTACTGCATCTATTCTATACCGCGATCATCATAACGGAAACCGTTGTTACCAAGGAGTATCCAATAAAACAGCTCCCAGTGCTTAGCTTTTTGTGACGTCTTTCACAACTGCATATCTTTCAGTGGTTAAATGTTTGAGCGCGCTCTCATATCTATTCCGTTTGCATGGAAACCGGTTTCCATTTTGTTTCCAATGAGGCTCAATATGACCAAATCACTCTGAGGCGATACGTAATGAAAAAGATAATGTTGTGCTGCTCCGCCGGGATGTCTACCAGCATGTTAGTGAAAAAAATGTTGGCTGAGGCAGCAACGCGCGGACTTGAGGTTCAGATTGATGCTTTCGGTGCCAGTGAATTCAATGAACAGTTCAGCCGCTATCAGGTTGTGCTATTGGGGCCACAGGTGAAATATATGCAACGTGATTTGGCGGCAATCGCTGAGCCGTTAGGGATCCCGGTGATGACTATCGACATGATGGATTACGGTATGCAACGCGGTGATAAGGTGCTCGACTTCGCCTTATCTCTTATTAATGCAGTGAAATAAAAGGTATCTGCAATGAGTTCTCTTTACCAAGCAATGGTTGGAATGATAGAGCAAACCATTACGCCACTGGCTGGGCGGCTGGGGCAACAGAAATACATAATCGCCATTCGTGACGGGTTTACTTCGGCACTGCCGTTTATGATTATTGGCTCATTTATGCTGGTGTTCATTTTCCCGCCGTTTTCTGCGGACACCACATGGGGTTTTGCCCGTGGTTGGTTAAACTTCTCGAGTACCTATCGCGAGCAATTGATGTTGCCTTTCAATCTCAGCATGGGGGTGATGACCTTCTTTATCTCGGTGGGGATTGGTGCCAGCCTTGGGCGGCAATATAAGTTGGACCCAATCATGACCGGTCTGCTGGCATTGATGTCCTTTTTGCTGGTAGCAGCACCTTATGCTGATGGGCACATTTCAACCCAATATTTCTCAGGGCAAGGGATTTTCACCGCCATCGTTACCGCGGTGTATTCCACTGAGTTGTATGCATTCCTCAAACGCCACAATATTACTATCCGCCTGCCGAAAGAAGTGCCGACCGGGGTTGCACGATCTTTTGAAATTCTGATCCCCGTAGTGGCAGTGGTTGCGACATTGCATCCACTGAATTTATTTATCGCATCCTCCACAGGAATGATTATTCCAGAAGCGATTATGCACCTGTTGGCACCTTTAGTTTCTGCCTCAGATTCGCTGCCTGCCATTTTGTTGTCGGTTCTGTTATGCCAAATTTTGTGGTTCGCCGGTATCCATGGCGCATTGATTGTCACCGGCATCATGAACCCGTTCTGGATGACCAATTTAGCGCTGAATCAAGCGGCTTTAGCTGCCGGAGCGCCGTTACCTCATATCTATCTGCAAGGTTTCTGGGATCACTATCTATTGATCGGTGGTGTGGGTTCGACTTTACCGCTGGCCTTCCTGCTATTACGCAGTAAAGCCATTCATCTGCGCACTATTGGCAAAATGGGGATAGTTCCAAGCTTCTTTAATATTAATGAACCGATTCTATTTGGTGCCCCCATCATCATGAACCCGGTTTTCTTCCTGCCTTTTATATTCGTTCCGATGATCAACGCCACATTGGCCTATATCGCGACCAAATTAGGGTGGATAGCGCAAGTTGTGTCATTAACCCCGTGGACGACGCCTGCGCCAATTGGTGCGTCCTGGGCTGCCAACTGGGCGTTTAGTCCGGTAGTTATGTGTCTGTTATGTATGGTGTTCTCGGCGGTGATGTACTACCCATTCCTCAAAGCTTATGAGCGCAGCTTGCTGAAAGCCGACCAGGAAAAAGAGCAACAACTGAGTTTTGCTGAGTCAGCCGAAACCCGCTAAGTCGTGATTAGATTAATCTTTACGGAGAGTATGATGAAGTATCAATTTCCACATGATTTTTGGTGGGGCAGTGCCAGTTCAGCCCCGCAAACCGAAGGTGAAAGCTTGAGTGGTGGTAAAAGTGCCACTGTTTGGGACACTTGGTTTGACAAGCAACCGGGGCGTTTTCATCAGCAGATTGGGCCGCAACAGACATCAACGTTTTATCAACATTGGCAGCAAGATATTGCTTTGTTGAAACAGTTAAATCACAACAGTTTCCGTACCTCCATCTCATGGGCGCGACTGATCCCCAACGGACGAGGTGAAGTGAATCCGCAGGCAGTGGATTTTTACAATGGTGTCATTGACGAACTGCTGGCACAGGGGATAACCCCATTTATCAATCTGTTTCATTTTGATATGCCAACAGTCATGCAAGAGCTGGGGGGGTGGGAAAGCCGCTATGTGGTGGACGCCTATGCTGAATATGCCGATACCTGTTTTCGTTTATTTGGTGACCGGGTACAACATTGGTTTACCTTCAACGAACCAATCGTGCCAGTCGAAGGTGGCTATCTCTACGATTTCCATTATCCGAATATAGTGGATTTCAAACGGGCGGCCACAGTGGCTTATCACACCGTGCTGGCTCATGCTTTGGCGGTGAAAAAATATCGCCAACGTGAGTTAGGTGGTGAGATTGGCATTATTTTAAATCTCACACCGTCGTATCCGCGTTCTGAAAATCCTGCGGATGTAAAAGCGGCCAATATCGCCGACTTGCTTTTTAATCGCAGTTTCCTCGATCCAGTATTACGCGGCGAGTATCCGGCTGAGCTAACGGCATTACTGAAAGATTACGATCAACTGCCTGCCTGCCAACCTGGAGACAGTGAATTAATTGTTGAGGGTAAAGTAGATTTACTCGGTATCAATTATTATCAGCCACGTAGAATTAAATGCCGCGATAGCCGGGTTAACCCAGAAGCCCCCTTTATGCCAGAATGGTTGTTCGATTATTATCAGATGCCAGGCTGCAAAATGAACCCGCACCGGGGTTGGGAAATTTATGAACCCGGTATTTACGATATCCTAACCAACTTGCGAAAAAACTACGGCAACCCGCGCTGTTTTATTTCAGAAAATGGTATGGGTGTCGAAAATGAACAGCGATTCAGCCACAACGGTCAGATAGATGATAGTTATCGTATTGAGTTTGTTTCCGAGCATTTAAAATGGGTTCACCGTGCTTTGGCGCAAGGGAGCCATTGCCTTGGTTATCATATGTGGACGTTTATTGATAACTGGTCATGGTGTAATGCCTATAAAAATCGTTATGGTTTTGTTCAGTTAGATTTGAAAACGCAGCAACGTATCGTGAAAAAAAGTGGCGAATGGTTTGCGGCAACGGCAAATAATCAAGGTTTTGATGAGGTAGAGCGAAATGATTGATTTGGAAGAGGCCGTAATGGAGATTATCGTCAATGCCGGTCAGGCCAGAAGTCTTTGTTTTGAGGCATTGCGAGCCGCCCGTGAAGGTGATTTTGTTCAAGCGCATGCACTGTTATCGGAATCGGATGGCTTTACCAAGGCCGCACATCGGATGCAAACCAAGCTTATCGAACAAGATGCCGGGGAAGCCAAAACACCGATGACACTGATTATGGTCCATGCTCAAGATCATTTAATGACATCGTTATTAGCCCGTGAATTAACCAATGAATTAGTATTATTATATCAGCGAGGATAAGTCGCCTTGGGTAAATGAAATTCATTGTGTAACTCAAAGAAATATTTAAATTAACTATTGCACTGAGGTCAAATATGAATA
>NZ_JAZGQA010000076.1:0-20351 GCF_048593855.1 Yersinia sp. 2542 StPb PI | reverse complement strand
GGTTATGAATTATAATGAGGTCTTTGTTATTGATTTGGTGAATGTGTTATTACCCCAATGCCACCAGCAAAGCACCGGCGGTAATCAGTGCGACGCCCAAACTCGCCACCAGCGAGATTTTTTCACCAAACAGGATAACCGCCAGAATCACCGCAAAAACTACACTGAGTTTATCAATCGGGGCCACTTGAGAGACATTGCCATGCTTGATAGCCATAAAGTAAAACAGCCAGGATAACGCACCTGCAACACCACTGAGAATAATGAATAGCAGGGCTTTTTTATCTGCCAATACCCCACCGATCAGATTGAATTTCCCTTGAGCTAGCACCACGCCGACCAGGAACAGCGCCATCACGACAGCACGAACGGCGGTCGCAGTATTGGCATCCAACTGCTGCAAGCCGATTTTACCGAAGATAGCGACCAGAGAGGCAGTGAAGGCAGATAACAGGGCGTAAATCAACCAAGTACTCATGAATAATAAGACCTATTAGCATTTAAAAGTTTGATGCTACGCCGCTGACAGCTATTTTCCTAGTATCAATGTAAATTTTTATATCACACAAGATGTTACGGGATAAAGCGATAGCCGACGCCGGTTTCAGTTAGCAGATGCTTAGGGCGGGTCGGGTCTGTTTCTAATTTCTGCCGTAAATGGCCCATATAAATACGCAGATAGTGGCTGTGTTCGACATAATTTGGCCCCCAGACTTGGCTTAATAACTGGCGCTGGGTAATGACTTTACCGGCATTCGTCAACAATGCAGAGAGCAGGCGAAACTCAATCGGTGTCAGGTGCAGATTTTCGCCGGCACGGGTAACCTGACGATTAATCAGATCAACGCTGATATCGGCAAAGCCCACCAGCGGGCTTTCCTGACTACCACCGCTATGGCGGCGCAAAGCAACCCGCACTCTAGCCAATAACTCACTGATTCCAAATGGTTTGCTTAGGTAGTCATCGGCTCCGGCATCCAACGCGGCCACTTTATCTTCTTCATTGTTACGAGCCGATAAGACGATAATAGGAATGGCACTCCACTGGCGCAGGTCTTGAATATAAGTCAGCCCATCGCCGTCTGGTAACCCCAGATCCAAAATAATCAGGTCCGGTTTGCGGGTACCGGCTTCAATTAGCCCCCGTTGCAAGGTATCACTCTCGAATACTCGCCAGCCCTCACTCTCCAGCGCAATACGAACAAAGCGCCGGATCTCTTTTTCATCTTCTACGATTAGAATGTTAGTCGGGGATATAGTCACTTCTCCTCATACCCGTCATACTTCAAGCTGCTTGCAGCGGCCCCGGTCACTGACTTATGTAAGCTCCCGGGGACTTACTCAGTTGCCGCCTTCCTGCAACACGAATTATTTAGGGTATATCATTTTTCAGCATCAAGGTGTTCACTATCAATGTTTTCACTATCAATGTTTTCACCATCAATATCTGGCGCGCGCTCTAGTGGTAGCGTGAAGCGGAAGCTAGCACCGCCATCTTTATTGTTCTCAACCCAGATGCGCCCACCGTGTACATCAATAATGGCACGACAAATGGCTAAACCCAAGCCGACACCGGGAATGGCTGACTCTTTGTTGCCTCGGGAGAATTTATCAAAGATTAGCTGTTCTTGCCCAAGAGTCACTCCTGGGCCATTATCCCATACTTCTACATTTAGCCACTCACCTTGTACTGCGGCCCGAATCCCCAGCAATGCCCCCTGACCGGCATATTTATGCGCATTTTCCAACAAATTGATAAATACCCGTTCCAGTAAGCTGCCGTCACAGTTGATCAACACCATTTCATCCGGTAACTCGACGTTGATGTGATGATGATTGAGGGCGGTTTCTAGCATATGCAGGGCGCTACCCACGATCTCTTCCAGTGATTGCCACTCTTTACGTAGATTAAACCCACCCGATTGAATACGCGCCATATCCAATAAGTTATTCACCAGCCGGGTGGTACTCAGCACTTGTTGGCGGATTTGATTGGCTTGCGGCGCATGGCGTGAACCTTCCGCTGCCAGATCCAGCGTCAAAATTTCGGCCTGACCGAATAGCACCGTCAATGGGGTACGTAAATCATGAGATAGTGCCGCCAGCAGTGAGTTACGCAGTTGCTCGCGTTCGGCATCCAGTTTTGCCAATTCGGCACTGCGGGCCAGATGTAGCCTTTCCAGAGCATTGGCGATCAGACTGGTAAAGGTTTGCAGCAAGCGCTGCTGCTCCGGCACCATTAATTGGCGCAGGTTGGCAGGTTCGATTGCCAGCACGCCAAAAGTTTGCCTGGAGGCGGTCAACGGTAATAACTGATAGGGGACACCGGGCAGGGTGTCGGTACCGGCACCTGCTGGTGCGCCTTTGTCAAAACTCCAGCGGGCAATAGCCACATCAACAGAAAGTGCGCCGCCTTCGTCAGTGGCGACTTGCTGCAAGCGTCCATCTTCTTGTGGCAGTAACAGGTCAGTTTTCGCTTGAAAACTGCTGGAGAGAAAATGACGACTGGTTTTGACAATATCCGCAGGCGTTAGGGCACGGCTTAATCCGCGCGACATCTCATACAAATGTCTGGCGCGCTGCTCGCGATAACGGGCAATTCTGGCTTGATAGCGCACCCCGGCGGTAAGATTACCCACCACGATACCGACAATCAGCATCACGCCAAACGTCACCAGATACTGCACATCAGTGACCGCCAGTGACCAATGTGGTTGAACAAAAAACAGATCGAAACTGGCGACATTAATCACTGCCGCCAAGACTGACGGCCAGCGGCCATAGAACAGTGCAATAATCACAACACCCAGTAAGTAGACCATCACCAGGTTGGCTTGATCGAAACCGGGGATGAGCCACTGCGATAACACCGTAATCAGGGCACACAAGCCGATGGCTGCCGCACAGCCACGCAGTTGCATCCGCCACTTTTCAGTAAAGGTACGAGAATCACTCTCTTTCACCACATTGGGGGGTGTATCGCCCTCCAGTGCAATAATCACCAAATCCAGATCTGGCCCCAGCTTGCCCAAGCGATCTGCAAAGCTACCACGCAGTTTCCACTGTTTTTCCGTGCGGCGACCAATGATGATTTTCCCCAGATTATGTTCTCGGGCGTAACGCAGGATGGCCTGTTCTTCACGGGGTTCTGACAGCGTAGCGGTTTCTGCTCCTAACTCTTGCGCCAATTTTAGTGTGCGTAAAATGGCCCGGCGCTTCGCTTCTGGCAGGCCATGCAGACGGGGTGTTTCCACATAGACTGCATGCCAGATACACCCCAATCGGGCTGCCAGCCGGGCAGCGGTTCGGACCAGTTTTTCGTTACCGCTGTTATGACCAATACACAATAAGATGGCATCACGGGTATGCCAGACACGTTCGCGCCCCTGAGTGTCACGGAAAGCACGCATCTGATCATCAACCCGATCCGCGGTACGGCGCAGTGCCAGTTCGCGCAGGGCGATTAAATTGCCCTTACGGAAGAAGTGCTCGATGGCTCGCTCCGCCTGACCCGAAATATAGACTTTACCTTCATTCAGCCGCTGGCGCAGGTCATCGGGGGGGAGGTCGACCAAAACCACTTCAGTGGCTTCATCAAACATATGGTCGGGCACGGTTTCCCGCACCCGGATACCGGTCACGCCGCCGACCACATCATTCAGGCTTTCCAGATGCTGTACATTGACGGTGGTCAGCACATCAATGCCAGCATCCAGCAGTTCTTCAACATCCTGCCAGCGTTTCGGATGGCGCGAGCCATAGGCATTACTGTGCGCCAGCTCATCCATCAGGATCAGGGCCGGGTGGCGTGCCAGGGCCGCATCCAAATCAAATTCACGTACCTGACGATTGCGGTGATGAATTCGCTTTTGCGGTAGGATGGTCAGCCCTTCGAGCAGCGCTGCGGTTTCGCTACGCCCGTGTGTTTCCACCACACCAACCAATACATCCAGCCCTTGAGTCCGCAGGCGCTGAGCCTCTTGCAGCATGGCGTAAGTTTTGCCCACCCCCGCGCAGGCCCCGAAAAACACTTTCAGCCGGCCACGGGTCTTCTCATTGGCTGCTGCGAGCAGGCTGTCGGGGTCGGGGCGGGTTGGTTCTGCATCCACCATGTTATGTCCTTAAGATTTTGCCGGGTTGATCGGTACTTTTACCGGGCTTTGGGCATCCAACGCCATATTCAGATTCAGCACATTCACCACTGATTCACCGAAGAAGTTCGGTGTCGCTTTTTGCACACTACTATCAATCAACTGCTTCACTTCAGACAATGGCATCTGGCGCACGCTGGCGATGCGGGGAGCCTGATAATAGGCCGCTTCCAGTGAAATACAGGGATCCAGACCACTGCCTGATGCTGTCACCAAATCAACCGGGACTGGGCCAGTTTGTGTCGGGTTAGCCTGACGCAGTAATGTTACTCGCTCACTGATAACCTGATCCAGTGCGGGATTGCTGATGGACAGATTACTCCCACCAGAGGCCATTGGATTATAAGGCATATCTGCTGTTACCGATGGGCGGCCGGCAAAATAGCCTGGCTGAGTAAAGTTTTGGCCTAGCAAGGTAGAACCGACAACTTCATCACCCAGCATCGCCAGTGAACCACGCGCTTGCTCGGCAAACATCAATTTTGCCAATCCGGTAGTCAGCAGAGGATAAGCTATCCCGGTGATAAGTGTCAGTAATATCAGTAGAACCAATGAAGGTCGCAGGTATGACATGGATATTGCCTCTCTATTCGGTCTTAATAGCGGCCACCAGCAAAACACGCCGTGGCCATTGCAAACATTAATTACTGAGTTTTCAGCCCATCATTAGGGCGGTCAGTACCAGATCGATCAGTTTGATACCGACAAACGGCACCAATAGGCCACCCAGCCCATAGATCCACAAGTTACGACGCAGCAGCGCCGCTGCACTCATCGCCTTGTAACTCACCCCTTTCAGTGCCAACGGGATCAGGAACATAATCACCAGCGCGTTAAAAATAACCGCCGACAGTATGGCCGACGCCGGGGAGTGCAACTGCATGACATTCAGGGCATTAAGCTGCGGATAGGTAGCTGCAAATGCAGCCGGGATAATGGCGAAATATTTAGCAACGTCGTTGGCGATACTGAAGGTGGTCAGCGATCCACGGGTCATCAGCATCTGTTTACCGATATGCACCACCTCAATCAACTTGGTTGGGTTAGAATCCAAATCCACCATGTTGCCAGCTTCTTTCGCCGCTTGTGTTCCCGAGTTCATCGCCACGGCGACGTCAGCCTGCGCCAGTGCCGGGGCGTCGTTGGTACCGTCACCGGTCATTGCCACCAATCGGCCTTCGGCCTGATACTGGCGAATCAATGCCAGTTTGGCCTCTGGCGTGGCTTCCGCCAGAAAATCATCCACACCCGCTTCGGCGGCAATGGCGGCTGCTGTCAGGCGGTTATCTCCGGTGATCATCACTGTTTTGATGCCCATTTTGCGCAACTCGGCAAAACGTTCTTTGATGCCACCTTTGACGATATCTTTCAGCGCCACTACACCCAGCACCCGTGGCCCATCGGCCACTACCAGTGGCGTACCACCGGTGCGGGCGACACTTTCCACCGCGTCTTCCACTGCCCGCGGGAAATGGCCCTGATTGGACTCGACATGGCGGCGAATAGCATCCACAGCACCTTTACGGATCATTCTGTCCTGCACGTTCACACCACTCATCCGTGTTTGTGCCGAGAAAGGCACAAAGGTGGCATTCAGACTGTGCAAGTCACGTTCGCGCAGGTTAAAGCGCTGTTTCGCTAACACTACGATACTGCGGCCTTCTGGCGTTTCATCCGCCAAAGACGAGAGCTGCGCGGCATCGGCCAGTTGTTGCTCGGTGACACCCGGTGCAGGTAAAAACTCAGACGCCTGGCGGTTACCCAGTGTGATAGTGCCGGTTTTATCCAACAACAGCACATCAACGTCACCGGCAGCTTCCACCGCGCGCCCGCTGGTGGCGATCACGTTAGCGCCCAGCATCCGGCTCATCCCGGCAACCCCGATGGCTGATAGCAGGCCACCGATGGTGGTTGGGATCAGACAAACCAGCAGCGCCACCAGTACCGTAATTGTCACCGGTGAACCGGCATGATTGGCCTCAACACTGAACACCGAGAACGGATAGAGAGTCGCCGTCGCCAGTAAGAAGACAATGGTCAGAGCCACCAGTAAAATGGTCAACGCCACTTCGTTAGGGGTTTTACGCCGTTTCGCGCCTTCAACCATGGCGATCATCCGGTCAAGGAAGGTTTCGCCGGGGTTAACGCTGCACTCAACTACCAACCAGTCGGACAGCACGCGGGTACCGCCGGTCACGGAAGAGAAGTCACCACCGGATTCACGGATAACCGGAGCAGATTCGCCGGTAATGGCGCTTTCATCAACGGATGCACCACCTTCCAGCACTTCGCCGTCACAGGGCACGGTATCGCCAGCTTCAATTAACACCACATCGCCTTTGCGCAAGCTATCGGCGGAGACTTTCTCCTGTGGCGCATCAAAGCGGGCTTCTGACAGTTTTTTGGCCCAACTGGTTTTTTTCACCCCACGCAGACTTTCTGCCTGCGCTTTACTGCGCCCCTCGGCCAAAGCTTCGGCGAAGTTGGCAAACAGCACGGTAAACCACAGCCACAGAGCCACATTGCCGGTAAACATGGCACTACCGGTGGTTTGGCCGCTTAATATCGCCAGCCAAATCAGAGTGGTCAGCCAACTCCCCAGATAGACCACGAACATCACTGGGTTACGCCATTGGACGCGTGGGTCCAGTTTCTTCACGGCATCAATAAGCGCAGTACGAACCAGTGCTGGCTCAAAAATCGCGCGTTGTTTGCGTGTCATAGTAGTTCTCTCATCAATGTGCTAACCAAACTTGCAGATGCTCAGCAACCGGACCTAAGGCCAGCGCTGGGATAAAGGTCAATGCGCCGACCAACAGCACCGTACCTACCAGCAAACCGATAAATAGTGGTCCAGCGGTTGGCAGCGTGCCATTACCCGCGGGTTGCCGCTTCTTCGCCACCAATGAGCTGGCAATGGCCAATACCGGCAGAATCACGCCAAAGCGGCCGAAGAACATGGCGGCAGCCAGCAGCAGGTTATAAAACGGCGTATTGACACTCAGGCCAGCAAAGGCGCTGCCGTTATTGTTGGCCGCAGAGGAGAGGGCGTAGAGAACTTCGCTAAAACCATGCGCACCGGGGTTAAGAATCCCCGCCCGCCCGGCATCAGTGCAGAGTGCCAGTGCGGTACCCAGCAGCACGATAGCCGGGGTGACCAGAATGGCCAGCGCGGTCATTTTCATATCAAATACGTCAATTTTCTTGCCAAGATATTCAGGGGTACGACCAATCATCAACCCGGCAATAAAGACGGTCAGCAGCACGAATAGCAGCATGCCGTATAACCCAGAACCGACCCCACCAAACACCACCTCGCCAATCTGCATTAACCACATCGGTACCATGCCACCTAAGGCGGTAAAGGAGTCATGCATGGCGTTAACGGCCCCACAAGAGGCTGCGGTAGTGACCACGGCATACATACTGGTTGCCAGAATGCCGAAGCGGGATTCTTTACCTTCCATATTGATATTGCTGTCGGCACCTAACTGAGTTAAGTGCGGGTTACCGGCCAGTTCTGCATACATCACCACGACTACGGCCACCACAAAAATCAGTGACATAGCCCAGATCAGCGCATGGCCCTGACGGCTATCACCCACCACCTGACCGAAGGCAAAACAGAGTGAACAGGGTATGAGGAAAATCGCCAGCATCTGCACAAAGTTACTGAAAGCAGTTGGGTTTTCAAATGGATGTGCGGAGTTAGCGCCAAAGAAACCGCCGCCGTTGGTCCCCAACATTTTTATGGCTTCCTGCGAGGCTACCGGCCCCATTGGTAGGGTCTGTTTTACCCCTTCAAGGGTGGTGATATGCAGGTAGCCATCCAGGTTTTGTAATACCCCCTGACTGACGAAAATTAGTGCGATAATCAGCGCAATCGGCAGCAACACATATAAGGTGATGCGCACCAGATCGACCCAGGCATTTCCCAATGTGTGGGCCGAATGGCGGGCAAAGGCACGGATCAGAGCAAAAGCGACGGCAATGCCGGTTGCGGCAGAGAGGAAGTTTTGTACCGTCAGACCGGCCATTTGGCTCAGATAACTGAGGGTGTTTTCGCCGCTATAGGCTTGCCAGTTGGTGTTAGTGACAAAGCTGACCGCGGTATTTAAGGCCAGATGCCATGACATACCCGGCATGTGTTCAGGATTTAGCGGTAACGAACCTTGCGCCATCAACAGCGTGAACAGCAAGGCAATACCCAGTAAGTTAAAGCAGAGAATGGCGAGCGCATATTGCCAGCCGTTCATCTCTTCATTTTTTACACCGCTACAACGCCATAAACCGGCCTCGACTTGGCGCAATGGCGCAAAGGGTTCGCCTTCGATTATGCGAGCCAAAAAGCTCCCCAACGGGCGGGACAGCACCAACAACACCAGCATGAAGCTGGCGATAAGCAGAAATCCTGACGCTGCCATTTAAAAATCCTCCGCATTAAACAAGGCATAAACCAGATAGCCAAGAAGCAGTAAGACCAACAGCGCACCACTAATGATGCTGAAACTCACGATACACCTCCACAACGCTTATTTTTGATAACAACAGCTTATGAAGTCGGGCGAAAAGTTCCTGATAAAAAATGGCCGTGAGGTGTAAAAAAAGTATAAAAACGGTCAAAAAACAGACATGGAATGGGTGTAAATTAACCAGTGGCAGCGCAGTATCGCCAATTCTGGCCCTTGAAGGGTTAGGCACTAAGTCAATACATATAATTTGCCAATTACTAAAGAGTACATAACTGTAATGTAACCAATGATTGGTTTTAAATTAACCTTACTGTAACAAAATTACAGAATTGACAATTTTTTTCGGCTTTTGATGCAATTGAGTGGTCGGATGAGTGGTAAAATTTCAACCGATACGGTAAAATTTTGTCCAGTTTCCAATTTTGTTTATTTTATTTTCAACGCCAAGTTGTAAATCGACTCTCTGTTTAACCGAGTTGGCTGTTACACAAAGGCGTTTTAAAGGAGGATCGTTATGACCATGTACAACGCATACCCATTGCATCAGGTTCTCTTGCGCCGGAGCGCAGTGATTCTGGTCGGTTTACTGGCACTGCCGGTGATGTTTTTCCGCAAAGACCGTGCCCGCTTTTACAGTTACCTGCACCGGGTTTGGGCTAAAACCAGTGATAAGCCGGTGTGGTTGGCACAGTCTGAATCGGCAATACAGGATTTTTACTGAGATAAATCAGTAAGCTGCTCGTAGATAAAAACGGCGTAAAATTAATGGCCCGTGGGTTAACACTCGCGGGCTTTTTACTGCCTGCGATATCTGCCCCAGATATAAAGGTATCAAGCAATAGCGTGGTTCTCGGGCAACAACTGTTATGCTGTGATGAGAAAAGCTGCCAAGGCCAAGGGAGAATAGAATGCTGGAGAGTAATCAGGTAACCCACAGTATTGAGTACTGCCATGCGCGAGACGAGCTTGATGCGTTATATGCAGCAGGCATAACGCGTGGCCAATTGATGGATTTTCATAGCCGGTATAAGTTAGTGCTGTTGGCGCATTCGCAGCCTGAATACCGCGAAATTGGTCCTTTTATTGCCTCAATGGATAGATGGTCATCATTAATTGAGTTTACTGATGAGTATCGCCAGCGTTTACTGCATTTGTTGTCTCATCAGCCAACGTCCGCCAATCACACCAACGTATTAATGCATGTACAGGGCTATTTTCGGCCTTACCTTACGTCAACACAACGTCAGGCATTGGCACAGCTTATCGAGCAGTATCGGGTAGGTGAGTTGCCTTTGAGTGTCCCTATCGGCCAAATAAATGCTTACTTGGTTGAATTCCCGAATGAGTATCTGGCCGGACAACGCTATTTTACATTTTACTCGGCACAAGGATAAGGCATGGCGACGCATCTGGTCTGGTTTCGTAATGATTTACGCGTAACGGATAATCTGGCGCTGCATGCCGCTTGTCAGGACCCACAAGCCACTGTGATTGCTCTATTTATCGCCACGCCGGCACAATGGGCGGCACATGATATGGCTCCCCGGCAGGCCACCTTCCTGCTGCAAAACCTACAACAGTTACAGCACGCACTGGCTATACGGGCGATACCGCTACACTATCATCAGTGTGATAATTTTCAGGATTCCATTATCTGGCTGGATGATTTTTGTCAGCAGCAGCAAGTGGATGCGCTATTTTATAACCAACAGTATGAGTTAAATGAACAACTGCGAGATGGGGCGCTAGTGACGCGGCTCAATCATCGGCAAGAAGCCGGTCACACCATTACCTGTCACCGTTTCGATGACAGTGTGTTATTGCCGCCGGGCAGTGTCCTGACGGGTAATAATGAGATGTACAAAGTATTTACCCCGTTTCGCCGCGCTTTTATTCAGCGTTTAATGATGAGTGAATGCCGCTGTGTCCCTGCGCCAAAAACGCGCGATAACGTGGTAGCTGCCATGCCATTACCACTGCTCCCGTTTGACTATCCGCAACAACCGGTAGATAGCCAATTATTTCCGGCAGGCGAAGAGGCGGCATTACACCGCCTGCGCAGTTTTTGTCGCGAGCAGGTTCAGGACTACCAGCAACAACGTGATCTGCCCGCTGTGGCAGGGACCAGTTGTTTGTCACCTTATCTGGCGTTGGGGATACTTTCGCCCCGTCAATGCTTTAACCGCTTGTTGGCAGAATGCCCCGCGTTGCTGGAAAACTCCGACGGTGGTGCTTTTACTTGGCTTAATGAGTTGATCTGGCGTGAATTTTATCGCCATTTGTTAGTGGCCTATCCGCGTTTATGCCAGCATCGTCCCTTTATTGACTGGACTGATGGCGTAATATGGCATCACTCAGAACAGCAACTGCTTGCCTGGCAGCAGGGGCAAACAGGTTACCCTATTGTTGATGCAGCTATGCGGCAGTTGAATGAAACCGGCTGGATGCATAACCGCCTGCGGATGATCAGCGCCAGTTTTCTGGTTAAAGATCTGTTGATCGATTGGCGACACGGCGAACGCTATTTTATGTCCCAGCTATTGGATGGGGATTTGGCTGCCAATAATGGCGGCTGGCAGTGGGCTGCTTCCACGGGTACTGATGCTGCACCCTATTTTCGTATTTTTAATCCCACCACCCAGGGCGAGCGTTTTGACCCGAGCGGCGTTTTTATCCGCCGTTGGTTACCTGAGCTGGCGAGGGTGCCAGACAGTGATATCCATCAGCCATGGCGCTGGGCGCAGCGGCAACAGCAACATCTGGATTACCCACTACCGCTGGTGGATCATAAGCTGGCCAGATTGGCTACACTCGCGGCATTTGAAGCCGCTAAGCGGGATGGCCGCAAGGATCCCTAATCACCAGGAGCCTGCATGTTTTTGACATATATTTCGACTAAATTCTGTGTTTCAACTAAAACCCATGTTTTAACGAAACCCACGTTATGTACCAATAAGATAACCCACATGGTGCTTAACGCCGGGCTGATTTTATCGTTTAGCCTATATAGCTCGCTGGCAGCGGCCGGTTTTGAGGTGGTGGCACTGGGGGTGGATGGGGGTGTCAGCGATGGCAATCTGACATCTTATCTGATTCGTGATGATAGCCAGCCGGTCTATTTAGCTCTGGATGCCGGTTCGGTGTTACCGGGTATTGCCAAAGCTCTGGAGAAGGGCGCTTTCCCCGAGATTACCGATGAAACCGCCGCCCCGCTGACACGTCAGGGTTATATCTTCCGCCAGCGCATCAACAGCTATTTTCTTAGTCATGCCCATCTTGACCATGTTTCCGGCCTGATTATCGGTTCGCCGGAAGACAGCAAAAAGACCCTTTATGCCTCGGCAGACACGATTGATGTATTGCGAAACTACTATTTTAACTGGCGTGTCTGGCCTAACTTTACTGACAGCGGCAGCGGTACCCGGCTGGGAACCTATCGCATGCAGATGGTGCGGCCAAATCAACCTCTAAGCCTGGGCTTAACCCGTTTGACGGGGGAATTGTATCCACTGAGCCATGATAAGTCCCCCTCTGCTATGTTATTGATCAGCAGTAATAATCAGTCATTTGCCTATTTTGGTGATACTGGCCCGGATGAGATGGAAAAGTCGAAAAATCTGGATACGGTGTGGCGTAACCTGGCCGAAAAGGTTAAACAGCAGCAATTGAAAGGGATGATAATCGAAGTTTCTTTCCCCAATGACGTTGCTGATAGCAAGTTGTACGGCCATATGACGCCTAAGTGGTTGCTGAAGGAATTGAAAAATCTGGAGAAATACAGCGGTGAAGGCCAACCATTAAAGGGGCTACCGGTGGTTATCAGTCATATAAAACCTTCATTTAAACAGGGGCAAGATGTGCGTAAAACCATTGCCACTGAGTTGCAACAAGGCAATGATATGGGGGTTAATTTTATCCTGATGGAGCAAGGCGATAGCCAGCGTTTTTAACTACCCATTTATATTTTTTGAGGCTGATGAAATGCGCAATACCGAACTGGAAACTCTACTCAATAACCAACTGAATATCTCGGCTTTTCAAGACTATGCACCCAATGGTTTGCAAGTTGAGGGGCGCGAAGAGATCAAGCGCATTGTCACCGGCGTGACCGCCAGCCAGGCACTATTGGATGCTGCGGTTGGGCAACAGGCTGATGCTATTTTGGTTCATCACGGTTATTTTTGGAAAAATGAACCGGTCGTGGTGCGTGGAATGAAACGTAACCGGCTGAAAACATTGCTTACCAACGATATTAATTTGTATGGCTACCATTTGCCACTGGATGCTCATCCTGAATTAGGCAATAACGCGCAATTGGCTAAATTACTGGGTATTCGGGGGAGGGGTGAAATTGAATCTTTCTTACCTTATGGTGAGTTTGATGCACCGTTAAATGCGGTAATTTTACGTGAACGGCTGGAAAAGTTGTTGGGCCGTGAGGTATTACATTGTGGTGATCGAGCGCCAGTAGATGTGCGTCGTCTTGCCTGGTGTACCGGCGGCGGGCAGGGTTTTATCCAACAAGCGGCTGATTTTGGTGTTGATGCATTTATCACTGGTGAAGTTTCAGAGCAAACAATTCATATTGCCCGGGAGATGGGCGTGAATTTTTATGCTGCGGGGCATCACGCCACTGAGCGTTACGGCATCAAGGCGTTAGGCGAATGGTTGGCTAGCAAGCATCAATTTGAAGTTATCTTTATCGATATCCCCAATCCCGCCTGACCATTATGCAACATTATGCACTGGTAATAAGTATCGGTGCATAACCTACTGTAGATATCTCCTTGTTTATGTGCAATTAAACCATACTTTAAAAAAGGTTTTATCCTCTCTCTGGCTATTTAAAATCACCATCTGGTCATAGTTGGATGATAAACCGACAGTTTTTAAGAATATTTGCTCTCTATAGCCTGATTCTAAATAAGAAAAGAATCGATTATTTACCTCTTTCCTTCGTAAAAAACTTCAAAATACGCGGTTTCCAGCGGTTAATTTCAGTATTTACATTGAATCTAGTGATTGCTGATATCTATTGGTTGATTCAGTTCTATTGACAGCAGTTAGGTGCTAACGCATAAATATGTCCTTATAAAAGCTATTTATCTAATGAAAATAAAAACTATACATGTCTTAGGGGGACGGGAGTGCAAAGAGCACGATGCTATTTATTGGGAGAGAGTGCGGTGGTTCTGGAATTGGAACCGCCGGTAACATTAGCAAGCCAGCAACGGATCTGGGGCTTGGCTGATCGTCTGATTCATCATCCTGATGTCCTTGAAGCGATTCCGGGTATGAATAATCTGACTCTATTATTGTCAGATCCACAAAATACGGCGCTGGACGCCATTGAACGCCTCCAACGCTGGTGGGAAGAGAGCGAATCATTAGTGCCTGAATCACGTGATATCACCATTCCAGTGATTTATGGCGGTGAGGCAGGCCCAGACCTGGCTGAAGTGGCTCGTCACACCGGTATGACAGAGCGTCAGGTGGTGGAGTGCCACGCTGGCGCGAGCTATATCGTCTATTTTTTGGGGTTCCAGCCGGGCTTCTCATATCTGGGGGGGATGCCGGAAAAGCTCGCCACGCCACGGCGTGCTGAACCACGTTTAGTGGTAGCACCCGGTTCTGTCGGTATTGGCGGTAGCCAAACCGGTATCTATCCACTGGCAACGCCCGGTGGCTGGCAACTTATTGGCCGCACATCATTGGCACTGTTTAACCCGCTGGAGATGCCGCCAACCTTGTTACGGCCCGGCGATAATGTGCGCTTCCTGCCCTTAAAGGAGGGCGTATGCTGAATATTATTCGTTCAGGTATTTATACCACAGTCCAAGACAGTGGCCGTGGCGGTTTTCGCCGTTTGGGAATCAGTCAGGGGGGGGCACTCGATTTACCGGCGCTCAGCATGGCAAATATGCTGGTAGGTAATGAGCCTGATGCTGCCGGGCTGGAAATTACCCTGGGTCAGTTTACGGCACAATTTACGCAACCAGGCTGGATAGCGGTGACAGGAGCCGGTTGCGATGCCCGGCTTGATAATCAGTTGCTGTGGACCGGCTGGCGTTATCCGGTCAAGCCGGGGCAGCAGCTAAAACTCAGTGTGCCACATCGGGGAATGCGCAGCTATTTAGCCATCTCTGGAGGGATTGCAGTACCGGAGATGTTGGGTTCACGCAGCACCGACCTGAAAGCCGGTTTTGGCGGTTATCAGGGGCGACTGATCAAAGATGGCGACACCCTGCCATTAGGCCAAGCTACACGTTTACCACGTGAATCAGTCGGTATCAAACAACTGTTATTTGGTAACCGTGTCCGGGCTGTTCCTGGCCCGGAATATCATGAGTTCGACGATATCGCACAGGGTGCTTTTTGGCGTGAAGCCTGGCAACTCAGCCCACAGAGCAACCGTATGGGATATCGCCTGACCGGGCGCGAATTAGCGCGCACCACGGACCGCGAGATGTTATCCCACGGATTATTACCCGGCGTGGTGCAAGTGCCGCACAACGGCCAACCGATTGTGCTGATGGCTGACGCGCAAACAACCGGCGGTTATCCGCGCATTGCCTGCGTTATCGAAGCAGATCTTTACCATTTAGCTCAGCTTAGGCTCGGCGAACCGGTGCATTTTGTGCCATGCACAGTTGAGGAAGCGCTGCGGGCCAAAGCGGAGCAACAGCATTTCTTAAAACAGATCGCATGGGGTTTACAGCAAGGATTCGATGCGACGGAGGCCAAATGAAGATTGATTTAAACGCCGACTTAGGTGAAGGCTGCGCTAATGATCAAGCACTGCTGCAATTGGTCAGTTCAGCCAATATTGCCTGTGGCTTTCATGCCGGTGATGCGCAGACCATGCGCCAGTCGGTGCGCTGGGCTATGGAATATGGCGTTGCTATCGGTGCGCATCCGAGTTTCCCTGATCGCGAGAATTTTGGTCGAACCGCGATGCAGTTACCCCCTGAGACGGTGTATGCCCAAGTGGTTTATCAATTAGGTGCCTTGGCAGCCATCGTGAAGGCGGAGGGCGGCGTGATGCAACATGTGAAGCCTCATGGCATGTTGTATAACCAGGCGGCGGTTGATCCTCTGCTGGCGGATGCAATAGCGAAAGCGGTGAAAGCCGTGGACACGTCGTTACGGCTGGTTGGATTGGCGGGAAGCGAATTGGTCCGTGCCGGTGAGCGCGCAGGTTTGGTGACCCGACAAGAGGTATTCGCTGATCGTCGCTATCAGCCTGATGGCACTCTAGTGCCGCGCAGCCAGCCAGATGCCTTAATTGAAAGTGACGAGTTGGCGTTGTCACAAACGTTGGCAATGGTGCAGCGTCAGCAGGTTCAGGCTCGTGATAGCAGTTGGGTAGCGGTACAGGCGGATACAGTATGCGTCCACGGTGATGGCGCCCATGCCTTGGATTTTGCCCGCCGTTTACGCCACAGTTTTCAGCAGCAAAATATCACGGTAACCGCGCAGTAAGATGGACGTTGGGCAGTAAAAATTATAACCGCCTGGCCCGGGTGGAATGGCTTCATCAATTAGATACATATCACACTTTATAACAACACTTTAGGACAGGAGAGTCACCTTGGAACAAACGGTAAACCTTTGGCCGCTAATTGGTATTGCGGCGATCGTAATCGGATTTTTACTGCGCATCAACGCAGTACTGGTGGTGATTACCGCCGGCATCATCACTGGTCTGGCGGCGCTAATGCCAATGGCCACTATTTTGGAAAAACTGGGTGAAGGTTTTCTCAATACCCGCAACCTACCTCTGATTCTGTTACTGCCACTGGCTGTTATCGGCTTGCTGGAGCGCCACGGCTTGAAAGAGCGAGCGCAGGCGTGGATTTCACAAATTAAAAGTGCCACCTCTGGCCGTTTATTGATTGTGTATCTGTTTGTGCGTGAAGCGACAGCCGCGCTGGGTTTAACCAGTCTGGGTGGTCATCCGCAAATGGTACGGCCATTACTGGCACCGATGGCAGAAGGGGCGGCTGAAACCCGTTATGGTGAGTTACCGGAGAAAGTGCGTTATCGCCTGCGTGCAATGTCTGCCGCGACCGATAACGTTGGGTTGTTCTTCGGTGAAGATATTTTTGTCGCTTTCGGTGCGATTATTTTTATGCACAACTTTATGCTGGAATCCGGTGGCATTCAGACCGAGCCGTTACACATTGCGTTGTGGGGTATCCCGACTGCGATTTGTGCTTTCCTGATCCACGCCTACCGTTTGCAACGTTTGGATAAACATCTCGCCGCTGAGTTAACCGCACTGAGTCAGTCTGCTTTGGCTACCAAGGGAGACGCAAAATGATTTTCCAACAACAATATCTTTATTGGCTGGCTGGCGTAGTGCTGTTGATTGTCGCGTTAATGTCATTTCGTGATAAGGCCAACCCACGTCGTATCACCACCGGCTTATTTTGGGGGTTATACGGGCTGATTTTCCTGGTGGGCGATTGGACCTATCGTCTGGCCAATACTTTGGCGGGCGAGGGGCCGGATGAGAAGCGCATTCTGAATATTACTGTCGGTGTGGTGGTGGTGATTATGGCGCTGATTGCCGGTTTTGGTGGGGTAAAACTGGGTAGCTATCATCAACGCACTCCAGAACAGCGCGAAGTGAGTGCCAAGCGTTTGGGGAATCGGCTGTTCATCCCGGCATTGGCTATCCCGGTGGTGACGGTTATTGGTGTGCTGCTGTTTAACAATATCCCCGCGCTGGATCAATGGCTGTTTGGTACCGGCAACCACGCCACCTTAGTCACCTTATTCTCGATGACTGTTGGTTGTGTTCTCGGTTTGATTATTGCGGTCGTCATGACCCACGAAACCGCGGCACAACCGGTGCAGGAAGCTCGGCGTTTGCTCGATTCCATCGGCTGGGCATTTATCTTGCCACAGATATTGGCCACCCTTGGCCTGCTGTTTACCACCGCCGGGGTCGGAACCGCTATTGCCCATCTGACACAGGAATATCTGGCAGTCGATCATCGCTTTGTCGCCGTGGCGGTCTATGCTATTGGCATGGCACTGTTAACCATGATCATGGGTAATGCCTTTGCTGCCTTCCCCATCGTTACTGCCGGTATCGGTATTCCAATTTTAGTATTGCAACACGGCGGTAATCCCGCAGTGATGGCAGCTATTGGTATGTTCTCAGGTTACTGCGGTACCTTAATGACCCCGATGGCAGCCAACTTTAATATCGTTCCTGCTGCGTTACTGGAGTTGCCGGATAAGAATGCGGTGATTAAAGCCCAGATCCCAACCGGGGTGACTCTTTTGATTGTTAACGTATTCTTGCTGTATTTCCTGATGTTCCTCTAGGAGTGGTGATGAGAAGTGTATTAATTACCGGGTTTGAGCCATTTGGTGGGGAGCGAGTAAATCCTTCTTGGGAAGTGGTCAAACAATTGAATGATTTAATGCTGGGTGGGGTCAGAGTGGTGGCTCGCCAGTTGCCTTGCGCCTTTGGTGAATCATTAACTGCGTTGAATGCCGCGATAGATGAGATTCAGCCAGTATTGGTGTTGGCTGTCGGTCAGGCCGGGGGACGCGCCGATATTACTATCGAACGGGTAGCTATTAACGTTGATGATGCTCGTATTCCTGACAATTTGGGGAATCAACCGGTAGATCAGCCGATAGTTGAGGATGGCCCGGCGGCGTACTTTACCCGTTTGCCCATCAAGGCGATGGTGCAGGGTATCCGTGAGGCGGGCATTCCGGCCTCGGTCTCCCAGACGGCCGGAACCTATGTCTGTAACCATGTGATGTACGGGTTATTGCATCGGTTAAATCAGCTCAATAGTGAGGTGAAGGGTGGTTTCATTCATATCCCTTATCTGCCGGAACAGGCGGTAGCTCACCCCGGAGCACCCAGTATGTCAACACATTCAGTGCTGGTAGCCTTAGAACTGGCTATCTCTATTGCCATGCAAATTGAACACGATCTGCACATATCAGGCGGCGCGATCCACTGATTTTCCTATAAAAAAACGCCACCTTCACAGGTGGCGCTCTCATTATAAACAGCCTAATTACTCTGCTTATTTCTTCAGTTGACTATTGAAGTCACGTTCGGCATAACCGGTATAAAGCTGACGCGGACGGGCAATTTTAAGGCCCTCATCGTGCATTTCATTCCAGTGAGCAATCCAGCCAATGGTACGGGCTATCGCGAACATCACAGTAAACATTGAAGACGGGATCCCCATGGCTTTCAGGATGATACCTGAATAGAAGTCCACGTTTGGATATAGCTTTTTCTCAACGAAGTAGGGGTCTTCCAGTGCGATACGTTCCAGCTCTTTCGCGACAGCAAATAGGCTGTCATTTTCCAGTTTGAGTTCTTTCAATACCTCATCACAGGTTTCTTTCATCACCGTAGCGCGCGGATCGTAATTCTTATACACGCGGTGACCGAAGCCCATCAGGCGGAACGAGTCGTTTTTATCCTTCGCACGTTTGATAAATTCTGGAATGTGCTCGACAGATTTAATCTCTTCCAGCATTTTCAGGCAGGCTTCGTTCGCGCCGCCGTGAGCTGGCCCCCACAGAGATGCTATCCCCGCGGCGATACAGGCAAACGGGTTAGCGCCCGAAGAACCGGCGGTGCGCACGGTAGAGGTAGAGGCGTTCTGTTCGTGGTCGGCATGTAGGATAAAAATACGATCCATCGCGCGTTCCAGCACCGGGTTGACTTCATACTCTTCGCACGGTGTGGAGAACATCATACGCAGGAAGTTACCGGCATAGGACAGGTCGTTACGTGGATAAACGAAGGGCTGGCCGATGGAATATTTGTAACACATGGCAGCCACTGTTGGCATTTTAGACAGCAGACGGAAGGCGGTAATTTCACGATGGCGCTCGTTGTTTACATCCAGTGCGTCATGGTAGAACGCGGCCAGTGCACCGGTCACTCCGCATAATACAGCCATCGGATGTGAGTCGCGACGGAACCCACGGAACAAGCTGGTGATTTGCTCGTGGATCATGGTGTGGCGGGTTACTGTCGCTTTGAAGGTTTCATACTCTTCTGTTGTGGGTGTTTCGCCGTACAGCAGAATGTAGCAAACTTCCAGATAAGTAGAGTTTTTTGCCAATTGATCAATAGGGTATCCACGATGCAGTAGGATCCCTTTATCACCATCGATAAACGTGATTTTTGATTCGCAGGACGCGGTAGAGGTAAACCCAGGGTCATAGGTAAAATACCCTTTAGAACCTAAAGTGCTGACGTCGATCACGTCAGTGCCGAGGGTTGGGGATAGAACCTTCAGTTCAATCGCAGCTTCGCCTGCCAGATTCAGCGTCGCTTTTTTATCAGCCATTTACAGTCTCCTTCGCGCTTATTTTAAAAACCGCTAACAACTGGAATGTCTTAGATGCCTGTAGGGCATTATCTTATCGGCACTGCTCTGTTTGATTCACGATTAAACGTTTTATTCACGATTAAAACATGATTTAGGGTACAGAGTGTCTTACCAATGCGGCCAGCGATCCGAGAGGCTGGATCGATAGCGACGTTACAAAGTTGTTAACGATTTGTCGGATGCTTATCGTTTATAGTTCATTGCCTACGATATCTATGGGGATATTCACTTAATACACTGTTGCATAACTTAGGCTTATGGGGAAGTGTATCCGCAGACCTTTAGTGCATCATAGGGCTTATTTCTACCCTAGTTGTAATGGAAATGTTTATTCTTTG
>NZ_JAZGQA010000075.1:0-20519 GCF_048593855.1 Yersinia sp. 2542 StPb PI | reverse complement strand
GGATTAATTGGGTTATTCCTAAGTGCATTGCTATTCTCTTACTTAAGATAATGATTGATATCACTTGGGAAGATCATTTTAAAGTGACTGACTCTCAGTCTCATAGCAACAAGCGACTCGTCTAGATATACATAAAAAGCACCCTGCCAGCATAGCGCTCACAGGGTGTGTCATTATTACGAGTACCTTTTGGCACCGCTTATTTTTTCCCTTTACCTTTAATCGGAGGGACTTTAATGGTTTCTGTAACTGTCGTCTTAGGACGGCGTTTTGCTTCTTCCGGTTTTACAAATTGGCCGGTTCCTGCATCTCGGACTACTTTTCTGGTTGTCATAGCTATATCCTCACAATCATAAGAGAAGGATGCGTTAAACACCCTTTATTAGGTCGTATCTTAACCAGCCAATGAAGACTGATTGTAAGAAGCCAACATGCCGTCGTAGTAACCTTTCGCATATGCTGCTTGAGGGCTTTTATGACGAACAATCCCCGCTTGACTCTGATGCAAAAGGTTAAGATTAACCGTCATATTCTCACTACGAACAGAACCAGCGTTGTAACCCTGCTCATAAGCACAACCACAGCACTTATGGCGGCCTACTCCACCTTGATCATCAGGTAGACCCGCCAATAAACTCCAATAACGATGCATATCTTGACAAATTGCCATGTACTCTTCCTCACCCTTTTGGGTAAAAGTAGGTTTACATGACCCGTCGAAGCTGACTACAATCCAACTGACTAAAGTAAGGAAGTAGAAGCTAGCGGTTAGCTGTGAGTCTCGAAACTCATCGCGAGTCATGCTTCTCGGAAGCCGAATTCACATTGTGGGTTCGGCTTTTTGTTGCCTAGAGAACACTGTTGCGCCCCGAAGGGGCACTACATATAGTGCAAATCCCTATGGCAAGTCACAAGATAGTGAGTATTGAGACTTTTGGCAAGTGAGCAAGATCGCTAAATTGTGTGGATAACTTGGGGGCGAATTGTTACGAAAGGCTCACAAACTGCGTCATTACTGGGGCTTACCGCTCGACACTCTGGGGGATAAGATTTTGCCGAAAATCTTAAAATCATGATCGTTTGTCGGTTTATTAAACATTAGAAAAAACGGCATACTGAAATTAAGTAAATAGCGCTTCAACATACCGATGGTTATACATTTCAGCTTAGCAAGCGCCTCAGGCTAAAGAGTCCAAATGATATCTTTCTCAAATATCATACCTGTCAATCAACTCAACAATCCCTTTTAAAACTTTCCTAACAGTAAGAGCCGCTTATCGGTAAAATAACTACCAGACTACAAAACGAGCGATGGCTGATGATAAATTCTCCGGTACTGAAACTGCAAGATATGGCTAGTTCAAGCTCAACTGATATTGAAGAGCTACTATCAAGAGCAAAGATGATATCGGTAAAACTTGGCTTACAGGATATCTCTGAATGGCTTGAACATGAGTTAAACGGATATCCATCCCAAGACCTTCTCCCTGATTATAGAATCATCAAAGAGGCTCCTATCAGGGCATTCAATCCATATGTAGGATGGATCCCATACCAACTCAATAATATTAAAGATCGTGAAATTTACGATTCACTGACAACGATTCACCTTAATAATCCCATTTCAATGCTGACCGAGTACGCTAAAAGCGATAACACCTTGTATTGTGATTTACCGGACTTTGCAGCCAACTTTCTACAGAAAGCGGGGAATTGTGATTTCCGTATAGCATGGAGGATTAATCCGAGCCAGATTACTAAAATACTCTCAAACATAAGATCAAGAATACTAGATTGGGCATTACACCTTGAAAGTAAAAAGATTTTAGGTGAGGGATTGTTATTCTCTCAAGAAGAAAAGAAAGAGGCGGTGGGTATGACTGTTAATAATATCAATAACTTCAATTCAAATGTGAATAACGCTGGCTCCATTGGTGCTGGCACCATCGGCGATATCCATCAGCAGAACACAATTATTGCAGGTGATTTCAATTCTCTTGCAGAACAACTCAAAGAGTACGGTATCAACGATAAAGACATTGCTGAATTGAAGCAGGCTGTTGAAGAATCTCACAAACCAACATCATCAGGTAATCTTGGCGAGAGGATCGGTGGCTGGGTTGGTAACATGATTGGTAAAGCCTACTCGGGTACTCTGAAAATTGCAGGCTCAGCAGCTCCAGTGCTGCTTACTAATGCTATATGTCACTATTACAATATACCGGTATAAAGTCTCAAGTTAACCCTGAAAGTCAGTAGCATCGATTATAGTTAAGGAAGAGAAGTAATGAAAATACCTGTAACAGAGATGACCATTACTGCGATTACCAAAATGGTAGATGACGCACAGGCGGACGGTTATAGGGAACCATCTCATTCTGACTTAGGGTTCGCAATAGCTAGGGCAGGACTGACGAATGCTGATCCTAAGTCTCAAGGGCAGACAGTTGGTAAAGCTAAACGAGTCCGTGCCGTGCTCTACTGGGCTTTGGAGAATAACCTAGAGGCTGGCGAAAAACTTTTCGAAACCATTTTCACTAAAGTTAAAGTTTTGGGTGGATTCCGCGAAAACTCGCCTAATTATGTTGGTCTAGAAGCTATCCGAGGGGCTATTGACGCCTTTAACACTGAAGGTTTAATCCTAAGTTCAGATGGAAGTATACGGCTTCAAAACTTAGATTCACTCTTCGGAAGAGCGTTAACTGATGCTCTTAGAGCTTACGCCAACAGAGCGAGGAAAGGAGCTGAGGATGCAGCGTTATTGTCAGGAACCAGCAAAGATCTTCTTGAAGCAACAGCAGCACATATTTTAACTCAAAAGTATGGCTCTTACCCTCAGCAGTCCAACTTTCAAGCCCTTCTAGGACAAGCTTTTATCGCGCTAGATTTAGCTACTCCAGCAGATGAATATAAAGCTTCAGAAACTCCCCAAAAGAGTATGGAGCGCGGTTTGTACCATTCAGCTATAGGTATTAATCGTTTGAGAAACAAGCAAGGCTCGGGACATGGGAGGCCTTGGCTTCCATCTATAACAGGATCAGAAGCAAAAGCAGCCATCGAAATGGCAGGTATCATAGCAGGATACATGCTTGACAAACTTGAGGCCAAGTAGCTAAAGATGTTACATATTCATGTTAAAGACATAACTTAAACATATGATATTAATCAGTATACATTCTTTAATGGTGAGAATTTGATTAAATTGCCAGAGTATATCTACAAGTATCAGCCACTAAATATCAATACACTGACAGCTTTACATAGCTCCAATTTGTGGTTTTCAAAAATTGAAAATCTCAATGACCCCTTTGAGAAGATGTATTGCTTTTCTAAGGAATTTCAGATTGAGGAGCGAGCTCTTCTAATCAATAGTGGAGCATTTACCCATACAGGGGTATGCAGTTTTACTTTGAATTCGCCAGAAGAAGAATCAACGTTCAAAGAAAACACCCTTATGTGGTCTCATTACTCTAGTGATTTCAAAGGGATATGCCTAAAATTCAATGTAGATAAATTACTGTCATCATTGAATAATGTAGCTGATAGGTTCATTAAGGGATACAAAGTCAAATATGTATCCTCACCTTTCCAAATTGAGGATAATCATTCAGCGCATAGTATATTTTCAATATTGAGCACTAAGCATGAAGCATGGGAAAAAGAAAACGAATATAGATTTATTGCCGAACAAGAATATGGACTGATGGAGTATCATCCTGATTGTATTGAGGAAATATATCTTGGTGGCCGCATGGATGGCAAGCAGAAGAATTTATTATTATCAATAATCAATGAGAGTCATCCAACAGCAGGAATATCAGAGGTAAAAAGAGTACGTTCTGATTATAGTTTTGATTTCAACAGACTTACCTTTGAAAAATAGTATCTAATCTAGAGAATAAGGATAGTAAAAGTATGAGTGGTGTTTTAGCTAGTACGGCGGCGGCTGTTGGCATAATTGATAAAGCTGTAGGGATAGCAAAAAAGCTGGCAGATGATAGCGGTGAGCTTGATAAAGCAACATTGAAACTTGAACTCGCTAATCTTATGAGCGAACTGGCAAGTGTTAAAATGGAAGTAATTACAACTCAGGCTTTGCTCTTTGCTGCCGAACAAGAGAATAAGCAGCTTGAAGAGCAATTGAAAGACAAAAGCACATTTGTTTTTCGCGATAATGTCTATTGGAAAGCAAATGACCAAATAGCATTTTGCCCACAATGTTATGAAGTTAAAGGTATTAAAAGACATATGAAGTTCTTTGCTGGATACGCAAGAATTTCATCCTATTGGTTCTGTGATAACTGTAAAACGTCAGTTAATTGATCACCAATTCGTTTTAAAACAATATGTTGAAACCTCATATGCTAATAACTAAAGAAAACTCATTAATGTAGAATAGTCTCATTTTGGTAGACTCCACTAAGACTCCTTAAAGCATTGCAATAGAGTATCAATAATCTCTTGGTGTAAGTCTAATGATACTGTATCGTTTGATCCACGTTAACGAGACTTGAGGTGGTTATGGCTTCTTTTGGATATGTGCGTGTTAGCAGTAAAGATCAAAATGTGAGTAGGCAAGTTGAAGCATTGCAGAACGCAGGCATAGAAGAGTCGTGTTTATTCATTGATAAAATCAGTGGTAAGAATACTGAGCGCCCTGAACTTCAAAAGCTCCTAAACAAAGTCCGTGCGGGTGATAAGGTTACAGTTAAATCAGTTGATCGATTAGCTCGTAATACAAAAGACCTTTTATCATTGTTGGAGGAATTGACGACCAAGGGCGTATCTGTTTATTTTTTAGACAACTCTATGATGTTTGATGATAGCCCCACCAGCAAGTTTATGATCACTATGCTGGGAGCTGTGGGTGAACTAGAACGTAGCTTCATCCGCCAGCGCCAGCAGGAAGGTATAGCAATCGCTAAAGCGAAAGGTGGAGTATTCAAAGGTAAAGCAAGAGATGAAGAGTTACATACTCGGGTAAAGAGCTACCTTACTAATAGCCAGTTATCCGCTGATGAGATTGCTAAGCTATGCGAATGTGGGCGTGCCACGGTGTTCCGTATTAAGAAGGAAATGGCTTTAAGTTGAGGCTTGGTTGTTAGGAAAAGCTATCAATGATGAAAAACCCAATGCAGAGCGATTTAAGGCTATTTAATTTATACCCTGTGGGTATGCATTACCTATATGCACATATCATCACAGGCAGCGTTACAGGCTCTTTTAGGAGGGATTTCAGAGGCTAGCCCGTGACCAATATGAATTAAAAATTTAAATCGGTAATGCCAGAGTGTAAAGAGAGCTTTGCTAAGCAGTTTACTTCTCAATGCTTCTCAATATTCGTGGGAGTCAGTTTACCAAAGAGTCTGGAACCATCAAAACGTTTGGTTTTGTCCCCCTCAGAATACTTACCTCTGTCCTTGGCTAGATAAGATATTCGATAAACGAACTTCTTTAATTCTTTGTCATCGCTTCGTTTGATCATATACGAATTCTTAGCTAAGTGAGCACTCCCCAAGCCTTTAGTGAGCTTTAGCCACAAGTCATTTATTATCTGAAACATCCCGTAATCAACATGACCCGTGTTTTGCACCTGATTCCCGGGTAGTGCAATCCATAGGTGATAATGTACTTGTTTGACGGTTTCAAGCTCCCATACCCACCCGTAAGCAAACTTTTTAATCGGCTGATTATCCCATTGCTTAGATTTGAATTTGTCCCTTAACTTAGAAAATAGCTCACTGATCAGGGAGTTAGATTCATCAACACTCATTCCTTCAGGGATGTGTAAGTCAAATCTGAACGCATATGTACGGCTATAGCAACTACGCATAGCATTAATTTCATTGGTAAATTTATCTAAGATCTCAATATAGAGTGGTGAACATTTACGGCTGGTACCGTAATTAACATTGTAGCTCAATGAGTTGTGCAAATACGAGCCATTATGAAGAAGCGTAGAGCGCCCCTTTTTCCTCAATGAAACATTAGCCATCAAAATACTCCTAAGTAGAAAGCAAAAGAAAACCCAGCCAATCTGATGATTAGAATCCAGATAACAGAAAGACAGATCAGAGTGTGAGGTAGGATATTATTTAAGAACCCGTAAAAATGGCACGCTGAACACAGGGCTGTGACAGCTACGAATGCTAGGCAGCAGAAGGGGACTCACTAAGAAATAGCATAAGGTGAAGGGTTAAATTACGATCCATAAATGTTGCATTAAAAAATACCCATCTCATCTTATATTCAAACAGAGCCTTTGGCAACTGGAAAAGTGGGATTAATCATCAATTTTCTTTTCTCTCTCACCGGTTTCATTACTCAACCGACTGAATAACAAATAAAAATATTCTTTAGTGACCAGACAAATCCATACACCAGATGTCCTCTGCTCGATCATGACTGAAGCTCACAAAATTATGTTCATTATTTCACCAGCAATGGTATTCAATGCGCTCCATACAAACCAATTGATCAATTCTACCGATCAATTATTCTTTATCGATCGTTATTACTGATCAATAATGCACGTAATGATTAACCATAGTTTACAGTAACCTTTTGTTAATTTTGATTAAATGGAGTTTTTAATGAAAAAAATGCTACTTGTAGGAACCCTGCTAGCTATCACCTTTGGGGCTAATGCTGAAGAGGCATCTCAAGAACTCAATGATGAAGCTCAAGCGCTCATCAAGGCCCAAGGCTACCAATGTAAGAAAGTAAATAACGTTTTTACTAAGTATTTTGGCGGTGAGGTCGAAGTGTTCTGTGATGATATTTACCACTACATAATTAAAGACAAAGGTGGTCGATATATTGTTGAAGTTCAATGATGGCAAGCCCTCTATAGCCATTGAGTAACCATTTATCAGGCGATCACTATGTCAAATAAGAACGGGATTATTGCGCTAGCAGTCCTTGCCCTAGGTTTCCAAAGCGTAGCGAATGCGAAAACTACAAGTGCAGACATACTATTAGGTAAAATCTGCAAAGCAACCGCAGCATTGTCTTTTAGTAAAGATCCAAAAATCATGAAATTGGATGCAATCAAAGGTGATATTGCCTATGTCCATTACATCCGCTCATCAGATAAATCAAAATGGGCCATAAAGTGTAGGTTGAATGGTGAACGGGTTGAGTGGGCATCCAATAATCCAGATAGTCTGGGAAGATGGAGGACAGATGCTGATGATAGCGTGATCACCTATTCCATTGATGGCGATAAACTGCATATTCAAGAGAAATACGATGATAACTCTGCTACTTCAGAAAGTTACAAGCTAAGTTCACTGTAAATAGTCTAAGGGAGCCATGCTCCCTTTTCTGTACTCTTGGTGATTCCTGCAACTATATATTAATAGAGTCGTATTCTCTTCAAACAAGAGGCCAATCTATGAAACCACCACGGTATTTAGTATTAATCGGAGTGCTTATCTTCTCAGATAGCCACGCGACGGTGAACACCCTTACATTAATCGATTCCTACCCTACACAGGGCGGCAAAGTCTGTGTTTATAGTGACGGTCATAGAACTGAATCCATTGTGAAGAAAGGGGCTGGTAGTTGCCCCAGTAAGAAGATATTTCGTTAGAATTTTATTATCAAATCCATTCGATACTATCAACTACATACAATAGGGCAGATAGTTCAAATGTAGTGGTATATACTTGTGTTTGCCCAATCTTAGAATGCTCGTGCCCAACGACTTGCTGAATAAGGTTAACATTCCCGACTTTACTCTGTGCGTTCGTTATAAATGTGTGCCTTAGGCTATGCACGACCCTTCGATTACCCTTAAAACTCACAGGGGGAATTTTAAGGCGATCCCTAATTTGGATAAATGTTTTGCTGATTCGGTTCACATAACCAATTTCAGGAAAAAGATCATTGATTTGGCTTTTGGTTTTTCTACTTTCAACGAAACCTAGAAAGCCCCAATCCACTAGCTTACGATGTAAAGGAATACTCCGAATCCCAGCTTCAGTTTTGCTTTCTTTTATATATATGAAATAGCGTTGGGAATCATCATCAAACTTAATATCCTCCGCATTTAACTTTGCTATTTCTCCCCTACGTGCACCAGTGTAGGATAATAATAAAAACACCCATTTCTCCCAACCAGATAGGCTCAGGAAATGAGTTACGAGCGTTGCCATTTCCTTACGAGAGTACGAACCATAACTTTGACTTTTTGCAGGATACCTAACATTCGCCGTTGGTGAGCTAGTTAAGACATCAACTTCCCGTGTCAAATAAGCTGAAAAAAATGACTGACATACTTTTAAATACCCATTAACAGATCTAGAGGAAATCAAATCCTCCTCAGGAATATCTGTATCAAGACATTCCTGAAATGACATATTCATGTACTTCCCTTTATTCCTCTGCGGTAAGGACTCCGCTATATCCAGCATATCGATTATATTTCTCTTGGTAATTGATACCACCCGTGTTTCAGCCCCAAGTGCAAATTTTATGAACTCAAAATTCGCTTCATTATCTTTTTGGGTTTTAAGTGTCCATTTCTTCTTCTGTGAGGTAAATGCTACAAAATCATTCCAAGCCTCAACCAAGGTAAGCTGATTCTCGCTGTTGGAACCGTCAGCCATTGGTGCAGTGATATAAATAGGAACATTAAGTGTTGGAGGTTTTAAAGACTGAACAATATCGTCATAGTCTTTTAGGTTCCTGCTGAAAAAAGCGGTTCTGGCATCCTGCCACTGTTTGAGGAAATAATCATATTGTACAGAAGCTTCCATAAGCTGATTTGTCATCCCAGTAACATCAAATTGAGCACTGAAATAATCGGTTATATGATCATTGGAAAATGATTTAGCTCCATTGTAAAGAGTATCCTCTAGGTGCTCTCCTGCGAACTCTGAGAATCCTTTAGCTAAATCTACAGGTATTGGCTTATCTCCAGAGATAGACGCTTCCCTTGCCTCAAATTTGGTTCTACGAGCTTCTTCATAGATTTCTGTTTGAACTTCTAGTAGATAATCATCAATATCACTTTGCGTTAACTGTCTCATTTTTCTCACAATCGTCTGTAACTGGCTGTTTTCTATCCTACCAAGTTTCAGCAATGAAATGAAAAACATCAGTCTGGATGTGAGAAATCTCGCCCTTTTTATCTCAGTACATGCCAAAGATGATTTAAAAAAGCGGTTATCTGGTAAACGAAAGTAGAGGTAGAAAGTACCATTGCGACGGAACGTATAAGGAAGAGAACAAAAGTTGATGTATCCCATCATGTATCCCACTCAATGTGAAATGCAGACGGGACACACCAACTCATTGTTTTTAAAGAGGAGTGGAGTTGACCGGTAAGCCGGGTTCTGTCGTGGACAGTCATTCCTCTAGGCCAGCAATCGCTCACTGGCTCAAGCAGCCTACCCGGGTTCAGTACGGGCCGTACCATGTGAACCCCTATTTGGCCTTGCTCCGGGTGGAGTTTACCCTGCCACGAACTGTTGCCAGCCGTGCGGTGCGCTCTTACCGCACCCTTTCACCCTTACCTGATCCCACTTACGCGGGCCATCGGCGGTTTGCTCTCTGTTGCACTTGTCGTAGGCTTGCGCCTCCCAGGCGTTACCTGGCACCCTGCCCTATGGAGCCCGGACTTTCCTCCCCTTCACCTGTCTCCCCCGAAAGGGACGGCAGCGAAGCGGCGACTGTCTGGTCAACTCCGCGGCGGATTATAATCACATTACTGTTGAATGTCATCTTCCGCTTGCTCTTGAGCACTATCTTGCAGCTCAAGTGCGTACTTATAGAGCGCATTCTTTTTCACGCCATGAATCTCTGCCGCCAACGCTGCGGCTTTTTTCAGCGGCAACTCTTTTTGCAATAATGCCAGAGTACGTAATGCAACGGCCGGTAAAGCATCATCAGCTTGTACTTTATGTCCTTCGACAATCAAGACCATTTCGCCTTTGCGGCGGTTTTCATCTTCCTGAACCCAAGCCAACAACTCGCCAACCGGTGCGCCGTGGATAGACTCCCAAGTTTTGGTTAATTCTCTGGCGAGTACCACATAGCGTTGTGGGCCAAGTACGGTTACCATGTCCTGTAAACTTTCCAACAAGCGATGCGTTGATTCGTAGAAGATCAGTGTTCGAGGTTCCTCAATCAGCGCTTGCAGAGTATCCTTACGTCCTTTGGTTTTCGCAGGCAGGAAGCCTTCGTAGCAAAAACGATCCGAGGCAATACCGGCGGCAGAAAGTGCTGTAATCGCCGCACAAGCGCCCGGGAGTGGCACCACCCTGATGCCCGCTTCACGACAACGGCGCACTAAGTGGTAGCCCGGATCGTTGATAAGTGGCGTACCTGCATCTGAAACCAGTGCAATACTCTGGCCTGCTTGCAGTTTCGCCAGCAAATGATCGGCTTTTTGTTGTTCGTTATGGTCATGAAGTGCAAACAGGCGGGCGTTGATCGCAAAATGCTGTAATAACAACCCTGTATGGCGTGTATCTTCTGCCGCAATCAAATCAACGCCTTTCAGTACCTCTAACGCCCGGTGGGTAATATCCCCTAAATTACCGATTGGGGTGGGTACCACATAAAGCGTAGATGCAGAAATCACTGCTCGATCGTGTTGATTCATTGTTTCATCCGAATTACCGATTTAATATTGAGCATCTTGAAAAAAACATCACTGGATACAGTATGCTTTCCTCAACATTCGTTCGTTCCAAAGCAGGGCTGGTCCCTGTAGTTCTGGCCGCACTGATTCTGGCAGCCTGTTCAGGCAGAGCGCCACAGACGCCGCCACCCGCAAATATACAGGACGAAGCAAGCGCGAACTCTGATTATTATCTGCAACAGTTGCAACAGAGTGGTGATGATAACAAGGCTGACTGGCAATTACTCGCCATTCGTGCCCTGTTACGTGAAGGGAAAATCCCTCCGGCGGCAGAACAGCTCGGTACGCTACCGGCTAATCTGAGCGATACGCAACGTCAGGAACAGCAATTACTGACCGCAGAACTGCTGATTGCGCAGAAAAATAACCCTGCTGCTGCTGATATTCTTGGTAAGTTGGATGCGACCCAACTCTCAGCTAACCAGCAAGTTCGTTTCTATCAGGCGCAAATTGCCGCCAATCAAGGTAAAGCCACTCTGCCACTGATTCGTGCGTTTATCGCTCAGGAACCCTTACTGAAAGATAAAGCCCATCAGGATAATATTGATGGCACCTGGCAATCGCTGGCACAACTGACACCACAAGAATTGAACAATATTGTGATTAATGCAGATGAAAACGTGCTGCAAGGTTGGCTGGATTTACTGCGTGTGTATCAGGATAACAAACAAGATCCCGAGCTACTGAAAGCCGCTATTAAAGACTGGCAGAACCGTTATCCTCAAAACCCGGCAGCGAAAACCCTGCCAACGGGATTAACGCAGATCAGTAACTTCAGCCAGGCCTCAACGGCGAAAATTGCACTGTTGCTGCCACTCAGTGGCCCGGCACAGGTATTTGCCGATGCTATCCAGCAAGGTTTCACTGCCGCTCAAAATGGGTTACCGGTAGCCGCGCCTGCTGCTGCGACACCCGATACAGCAGCAACCACGCCAACCGATACCGCCGCTGCAACACCTACTGAAGTAGCACCGATTACCACACCGGCACCGGTAGCTGCTCCTGTTGCTGCCAACAATGCACAAGTAAAGGTCTACGACACAACAACGCAGCCTATTGCGGCATTACTGGCTCAGGCCCAGCAGGATGGCGCGACTTTGGTTGTCGGCCCACTGCTTAAACCTGAAGTTGAACAACTGAAGGCCACAACAAGTACATTGAATATCTTGGCGTTAAATCAGCCGGAAGCCAGTACTAACAGTCCCAACATCTGTTACTTCGCCTTATCGCCAGAAGATGAAGCTCGCGATGCCGCGCATCATTTATGGGGGCAGGAAAAGAGAATGCCATTGTTGCTAACCCCGCGCGGTGCCTTTGGTGATCGCATCGCCAAAGCCTTCGCTGAAGAGTGGCAAAAACAGGGCGGTCAAACAGTATTGCAGCAAAACTTCGGTTCAACTGCTGAACTGAAACAAGCTATCAACAGTGGTGCAGGTATCCGGCTAACTGGCCAGCCAGTTGCCGTTTCAGGCACGCCTGCTGCGGCACCGGCATCTGTCACCATTGCAGGCCTGACTATCCCGGCCCCACCAGTAGATGCGCCCGTAGTTTCCACCTCCACTGGTGGTAACATTGATGCAGTTTATATCATTGCGACTCCGGCTGAACTGACACTGATTAAACCGATGATTGATATGGCCACCAGCTCACGTAGCAAACCGGCGCTGTTTGCCAGTTCACGTAGCTATCAGGCAGGTGCTGGCCCGGATTACCGTTTGGAGATGGAAGGTATTCAATTTAGTGATATTCCATTGATGGCCGGCGCTAATCCAGCACTAATGCAGCAGGCGTCGGCTAAATATGCCAACGACTATTCGCTGGTGCGTCTGTACGCCATGGGGATCGATGCGTGGACATTATCGAATCATTTTGCGCAAATGCGCCAAATTCCTGGTTTCCAGGTCAGCGGTACAACCGGTGATTTAACAGCATCAGCCGATTGTGTTATCACCCGTAAATTACCTTGGCTGCAATACCGTCAAGGCATGGTAGTACCGGCGGCGTAAAGTGATTCGGGTGACAAATCTGTCTGAAACAGATTTGAACGCTGCTTGCAGCGGCCTCGCAGAGGCGAGGCCCATGGACGGGCCAAGTAACGAATGTAGCTAACACCCCTGCAACTTCAAGGACGAAGGGAATATGAGCCAACGGAACACTGGTACCCATTACGAAAATCAGGCCCGCAGCTATCTGGAGCGGGTTGGTTTAATTTTTCAGGCGGCTAATGTCACCTACCAATGTGGTGAGATTGACCTTATTATGCGCGACGGGGAAACCTGGGTGTTTGTTGAGGTTCGCTTTAGGCGTAATGCCCTATTTGGTGGTGCTGCTGCCAGCGTCACTCACAGCAAACAACAGCGGTTACTCCGTGCTGCCACCATTTGGCTGGCACAGCGAGGTGCCAGTTTTGCCACAACATCGTGCCGTTTTGATGTTTTTGCCATCACGGGTAGCCAAGTAGAGTGGTTGCCTAACGCTTTCAATACGGATTAACAATTTTTCCGGTTTACTACCGGGCTATGCCCTAAGACGTTGGAGTTGCTGGTTGCCGGCAAGAAAATGACAAATTGGTTGTAAACCATTTTTAACGGCATTTGCACTGCCCCACTGGCTGAGTCGAGTAACGAACGTAGCCAACACCCCTGCGGCTTCAAGTACCAAGGGCATATTAATTTTACTGAGTGGATTAAATCAACGTGCTGGATAGAATCAAAGGCTGCTTTACAGAAAGTATTCAAACCCAGATTGCCGCGGCTGAGGCTTTGCCTGATGCCATATCCCGTGCAGCAATGACGTTGGTTCAGTCACTGCTCAACGGCAATAAAATTCTCTGCTGCGGCAATGGGACTTCTGCGGCTAATGCGCAGCACTTTGCCGCCAGCATGATAAACCGTTTTGAAACAGAACGACCAAGTCTGCCTGCAATTGCGTTAAATGCTGATAATGTTGTTCTGACCGCTATTGCCAACGACCGTTTACATGATGAGGTCTATGCCAAGCAGGTACGAGCACTCGGCCATGCTGGTGATGTTTTGCTCGCTATTTCCACTCGTGGCAATAGCCGTGATATTGTGAAAGCGGTCGAAGCAGCTGTAACCCGTGATATGACCATCGTTGCCCTTACCGGTTACGATGGCGGTGAGCTGGCTGGCCTGTTGGGTCAGCAGGATGTTGAAATCCGTATACCTTCGCACCGCAGTGCACGCGTTCAAGAATTACACATGCTCACAGTGAATTGCTTGTGTGACTTAATTGATAACACTCTATTTCCTCATCAGGACGATTAAAGGAGCACGAATGAAGGTTGGTTATATTTTTGCCATGCTATTCAGCGCCCTGCTATTGCAAGGCTGTGTCGGTGCCGTGGTTGTCGGCAGCGCAGCCGTTGCGACTAAATCTGCCACAGACCCACGCTCTGTCGGCACTCAGGTAGACGATGGCACACTTGAGGCCAGAGTCGTCAATGCGCTGAGCAAAGATCAGCAGATAAAAAGCCAAACACGCTTTGTGGTGACCGCTTATCAAGGGAAAGTTTTGCTGACCGGGCAGTCGCCAACCGCAGAGCTGTCTAACCGCGCCAAACAAATTGCCGCAGGTGTCGATGGCGCAACGGAAGTGTATAACGAGATGCGCTTAGGCAAGCCGGTTGATCTGACTACCGCCTCAATGGATACCTGGATCACCACCAAAGTTCGTTCACAGTTACTGACCGCAGATTCAGTTAAATCTTCAAATGTGAAAGTCACCACCGAGAACGGCGAAGTGTTCTTGTTGGGTCTGGTGACTCAGCAGGAAGGGCAATCAGCGGCACAGATTGCCAGCCAGGTTAGTGGCGTTAAGCACGTCACCACTGCGTTTACCATCGTGAAATAACTCGATTTATTTGCATATAATCAAATATCTACGGGCTTAGCGCAATCTAAGCCCGTTGTCTTTACTGTAATTGCAGTACCGATAGCCAAAGTCATTGGAGTTGCAAGTAGGCAGCCAGCAAATGACAAATTGGTCGGGAACCAATTTGAACAGCATTTATGCTAGCCCGTAGGGTGAGCCTCAAGGATGAGGCTCATTAATCCCGATGAGCTTACGCAGTCAAGTGATTCGGGTTAGTGAGCACAGCTAACACCCCTGCGGCTTCAAGGACGAAGGCTATTATAGGGAATTTTCCTGCAAAAATTCCTTCCCACCCAACTGCCGCATCTGGCGTAAAATCCACTGCTGGCGGGAAATAACATAACCTGATGGCGCATTAACCTTAAAACGCAGCGGATTAGGCAGGACCGCTGCCAGCAGGGCGGCTTCTGAAGCACTCAATTTACTGGCGGGTTTATTAAAGAAATGGCGTGCAGCGGCTTCCACACCAAAAATGCCCTCACCAAACTCGGCAATATTGAGATACACCGTCAGAATACGGCGCTTGGTCCATATCAGTTCGATACCGGCGGTCAATCCCACTTCCAACCCTTTTCGCACCCAGCTACGCCCGTCCCAAAGAAACAGATTTTTCGCTGTTTGCTGTGACAAAGTCGACGCACCTCGGATACGATTTTGATTGCGCTGATTATGGGAGAGTGCCGATTCGATAGCACCCACATCAAATCCCCAATGCTCGGGGAATTTTTGATCCTCAGCCGCCATCACGGCTAGCGCCATGTAAGGCGAAATTTCATCCATCGGCACCCAGTCAGAGTGCGCTACATAGGAAAAATCACCGGTCAACCAGGCGCCCAGTTGCCTTTCGATCATCACCATGGAAAAAGGGACCGGCAAAAAAGCAAAAATCAAAATGCCCGCCAACCACAGTGTGACGATGCCGATCACGCCCCGTTTTCCCCAATACCATAGCTGGTTTAATCTGCGTCTGGCTAACGTCATTCGGTTAAATCCAGCACCTTAGTTACCAACTTATCAATCCCTTTAGCCGCTTCAGAAATTGATGCTGCCAACATATAGGCAGGTGTGGTGACCACTTTATTCTCAGCATCGACCACCACGTCATCGGCAGGGCAAATAACATGCTCTCCACCCATAACTTCAATTGCATCAATAGTATCGGGATCGTTACCAATTGTCAGACGGATCGGTTTACCCAATAGTTTTGGCAACATCACTGGCGCAATACACATAAAACCAATTGGTTTACCTGACTTATGCATTGATTGAATAAGTTTATATAAATCGGAGTCAATAACACATTCAGAACCTTGAGTTGCAAAATCGCAGAGGTTCTTTGCGGCACCAAAACCACCAGGCACAATCAGGGCATCCAATTGCTCTGAATTGGCTAAAGAAAGAGGCTTAATCTGGCCGCGAGTAATGCGCGCCGACTCCACTAACACATTCCGTTTCTCGACCATTTCTTCGCCGGTAACATGATTAATAACATGCAGTTGTGGTTTATCGGGGGCGAAGAACAAAACACTTGCGCCTGCACGATCTAATGCCAGGATTGTTAAGACAGACTCATGTATCTCAGCACCGTCAAATACCCCACATCCACTAAGCACTACACCGACCGTTTTCATCACACCTCTCCTTTTCTTACTCTGTCAATCGCTTAACCCGTTCTAGTGACAAAGACGAATCTCTATCACAAATTTTAATGAATCTTGTAACAAGAGCGCTTACATTTGCTATGTTGTTGCTTGTATGATGTATGGAAGAATCCTTACAACCTGCGAATCCACTCGAAATCGAAATAATATACCCTAAATATTTCGAATTACTGGCAGGCGGTAACTGAGCGAATCCCCAGCGGCTTACATAAGTAAGTGACTGGGGTGAATGAAATCAGCCAACGCACATGTAACTTGAAGTATGACGAGTATCGCAGGTTGACGATTTCCCTGGTGTTGGCGCAGTATTCGCGCACCCCGGCCTCGGTCGGGGTTATTTTTTTTCAGCAACCGCCACCCACTCACGTAACACCTGCACATCATTGCGCCATTCTAATTTTAATTCATCGACCCAATCTTGCACGTTATCCCACCATGCTGGCAGTGTCGGGGTTTGGATCTGCTGTGCAAGCTGCTGGATATGACGCAAACCGACAGAACCGGCAGCGCCTTTAATCTTATGCGCCTCTTCGGTAATGCCCTTTTGGTCCCGTGCCGTCATGTTTGAGTCCAACACCGACAAATAGCTGGGCATCATCTGTTCAAACATTTCCAGGCTTTGATGAATTAATTGTGGGCCAACCAAATCGATGTATTGCTCCAGCATTGCAGTATCAAGTAACGATTCATGGGTTTGCATCACTTTATGTTCCTGTTTTTTCGCCGAGGTTGAGGGCTTATGATCCCAAAATTGCTTAATCATCGCCGTGAGCGCCGGAACTGACAACGGCTTGCTCAGCACGTCATCCATCCCAGCATCTAAATACTCTTTTTTGTCTTTAAGTACGTTGGCGGTCAATGCCACCAGTGGCGGTAATGACTCTGCCCCATATTCCGCCCGAATTTGGCGCGCAATGTCCAACCCGCTCATATCCGGCAACTGGATATCCAACAGCACTAAATCAAAATCATCAGGTTTAAACATCGCCAGTGCATCATGGCCATTCATTGCCACCTCAACGCTGTTGCCTAATTTCTCCAATACCGAGCGCGCGACAATGACGTTCAGCTCGATATCTTCCACCAGCAATACATGCAACGCAGGCAGAGGTATGTCATCACCTGATGGCACACTCGCGGCTTGCTGCACCGCAGGTGCTTTAATGGTCAAGGTAAAGCATGAACCGGCCCCTTGGGTGCTTTTCACCGTAATATCGCCCCCCATGCTTTGTGCCAAGCGTTTAGATACCGCCAGACCAATGCCAGTACCGGTTGCCGGGCGGCCACCATTGCGATCTTTCACCTGATAATACATGGCGAAAATCTTATCCTGTTCATCTTCGGGGATGCCCATACCTGAATCTTCCACTTCAAAGATCAAACGGTCACTCCCCTCACGCCGTACCCGCACCACAATTTTACCTTGCTGAGTAAATTTCACGGCATTGCCGATTAAGTTCCACAGAATCTGGCGCAAGCGGGTGCCATCGGTAATCACTTTCTCCGGCAGCGGCAATTGCGGATCCATAATGAACTTCAGCCCTTTTGGCTGAACCAACAGGCCCGAAAGGTTCTCAAGATCTGCCATAAAACCTGTAAAATCAATTGGCTGATTATCAAGCTGGACTTTACGCCTTTCCAATTTATCCATCTCAATAATATCGTTGAAGATATTCCCAAGAGTGATAGCACTGACATGAATGGTTTTCAGATACTTTAGCTGTTCGCTGTCTAATTCGGTATCAAGCAGGATGCGGCTTAGGCCAACAATGCCATTAAGCGGCGTACGCAGCTCGTGGCTGATTGTTGAGATGAAGGTAGTCTTATCCCTACTGGCGTTCTCCAGCGCATCCTGATAGCGCTTACGCTCGGTTATATCGCGCCCAAACCCCATCAATCCGTGCCGTTTACCCACACGATCATAAAATGGCACTTTACGCAGTTCAAAGCAGGCTTTGCGGCCATCGGGATAAACCAGCCACTGCTCATAGGTAAGAGAGACGTTATGGCGGAAGACTTTCTCGTCGGTTTCCATCACTTTTTCGGCGATATCCGGCGCATAGACATCTTTGGGCGTCAGCCCAACCAGCTGTTTCTCACTCTTGCCCGTCAACAGCTCCATCGCCCGGTTGCAGCCAGAGAACTCATTATCTTCATTGCGGTAATAAACCAGATCTGGCGACGCATCCAAAAAGGATCGCAATAGCGCTGACTGCTGCCCCAACTCAACCTGCGCCTGCTCACGGTGCCCCATCTCTTCTTTTAGTTTATCAACCACTTGTAGGTGCGCTTTTTCCGCTTTTTCACGCTCAACAATTTCCTGATTGAGCTGAGCAATATTTTCGGTCAGTTGTTTATTCAGCTCTAAATCGCGATAACGCATCACTTCAAGCTTTTCAACCAGACGCGACAAGCGCTGGCGCGACTCTTCCAATTGCTCAACCACTACCGACAAGAAATAGACTGCCCAAGGCGTAATCAACAAACCAAAGAAAATGGAACGTACCAGATCGAGGGTTTCAACAGAGCCACTCAGCACCAACGTCACCGCCATCTGCACCACCATGGCCAGTAGCACCAACACAGAGGCCAGTAGCAGTGAGAAGCGAACCAGTCCTAACTTAACCATTAAATCAACGTAGTACTGGGCTAATACCCTGATTTGCTTCATAGCAACCCCTGTCAGTGTTTCTGAATATGCCTTGGAATCTATACCCAAAGTCATTGGAGTTGCAGGTGGGCAGCCAACAAGCGAATCCCGATGAGCTTACTCAAGTAAGTGATTCGGGTAAGCGAGCGCAGCTAACAACTCTGTAGCTTCAAGGACGAAGGGTATAAATCATACCGTAAAACCGCCAAGAGATAAGATGGCTTGCTTAGAAGTGTGGAAAAGATTGCAAATCACGGTGAGAGATAGGGAAATAAGCCGATTATCTGCCAATAAACGGTAGGCATAGCCAAAATAAGGTGGGGGGCAAAACTTACGGCGTAGCGAGCTAAGCCAGACTGAGTGCGTACAGCGCGGAAAAACCGGAGCGTACACGCAGCACGTGAGGATTTTATTCGCTACGCTCCCCTGCGGGCCGCCCTAAAGGGCGTTCAAAATACCTGCATTTTGTGAGCACTGCACAATCTCAGTATGGCGACGCGCAGTAGCCGGTCATAAAGCAGAGGCCTGCCCGCCATGGGCCAGCATATAATTATTCAGCTCATTCATACCGGTCCAGCGATTCTCGCACCACAACGGGGCCAACAACGTGGGTCTGCGCGCACTGGCAGAGATCCGATGATAGACAATCTGCGCTGGAGTATGGCGGATCATTTCACCCGCAGTCACAACATATTGTTCCAACGCCAGTTCCGCCAACCGCCCTGCCCGCCATGCTTTTCCCATCGTGCTACCTTCCACTATATGGAGTGGATGCAGTTTTAACCCATCAACACCGGTTGCCACCACTTGTTCTAGCGTTGCCATATTCTGTGGCTTATCTTCGCCGGGTAAGCCGACAATCAAATGACAGCATACTTTCAGCCCACGGGCACGGGCGCGGCGGGCTGTTTGCTGATAACAGGCGAAATCATGCCCACGGTTAATACGTTTGAGCGTTTTATCATTAGCGGTCTGTAGCCCCAACTCAAGCCAGACTTCATAACCTTGCTGGTGATAACCACTCAATAAATCCAATACCGCATCCGGGACACAATCGGGCCGGGTTCCCACACACAAACCGACAATGTCAGCTTCGGCTAAAGCCTGTTCATACATCACAGCTAAAGCATTAACCTCTGCATAAGTACTGGTATAGGCCTGAAAGTAAGCCAGGTAACGTTTTGCCCGATTAGTTTTTTTTGCCTGCGCCGCTAGCTGCTGCGCAATACTCTGTTGCTGCATGTTCTCATCGGCAAATGAAGCCACCTGACAAAAGGTACAGCCCCCTCGACCGAGTGTTCCATCACGATTAGGGCAGCTAAACCCGCCGTGCAGCGTGAGTTTATGCACTTTTTCACCGTAACGGCGCTGTAAATCCGCACCAAACATATTGACTAATTTCTGCAACTGCATAATCTTGGCACTGCCTGTCAAAAAAGAGCTTAAGGCTACCCGCTAGCGATGCAATTCGCGATGACAGAGATCAACTCCCACGCCCTTGGGTGCAACCTCGCATAACCATTCATTATAAATGCAAATAAAATCACTTGACCAATGATTAAATTTTCTTATTTCCACCAACCTGTTAGCGCTTCTATTACAATTCAGTGAAAAATAGTTTTATAAACCAATAAATATTTAAATTGCAGAATTTAATTCTGAC